>NZ_JBFUJC010000240.1:0-4895 GCF_056401595.1 Paenisporosarcina sp. P4_E4_2
AAATGGGATGTGGACGTAACTTGGAATCATCATCATCATCATCGTCATCGTCATCTTCATCTTCTGGACATTTCAAGAAGAAAGATCAATGTATCTGTGATGTAGTTCGTGCAATCAAAGACATTCAAGATCGAGCAACGGACATGGACTGTCCGGTATGTCCAACAAATTGCTTCTTGGAGCCACTTGGTGGATTAGTAAGTCCTTCTCGTCACCAAGCTGATACTCGCGTATTCATGCTTTTGACGGATGACGGTACACCGTTCAAAGCTTTCTTCCGCGATAATGATCGTAAAGACTGTGATTGCTTCTCTGTATTCTTCCGTGTAGAAGAAATATTCGATGGTTGCTGTGCAACACTTCGTGTACTAGAACCTTTGGATCATCATCATAAAGAAGTAGATCTTTTAAACGATTGTGGCGACAAATTGGATTTAAGAAAAATTTGTAAAGTTCGAGATTTCAGACTTTCTAATAGCTGTATTACCGTTGACTTGAATTGCTTCTGTGGCATTGAATGTGTAGCAGACGTATTTCTAGGTGTTTGTGACTAATTAATAAACACGTCAAGCGTGCAGTGTCTAATTAGCTCGACTTCCTATCAAAAGGAGTCGGGCTTAGTTTTGGTTTGTCAACAGAATGTGTAAAATGACAAAAATAATTCGGCTAGTTCCAGATAAAAAGAAAAAACATCCACTATGTTAAAATGGATGTTTTCTTCACTACTATTCACACTCGAGTCGGGAGAATTTTTCCTCCCCACCAAATCTCTTTAATTTCGTTAATTTCAAATGCCATAATCTCGTCTTCAGCTGATTTAATTTGGACACTATCTGAATAAAGCACATCCACGATACCGCCAATTTTTTCACCATCTTTTAATTGAAAAAAAAGTGGCTTATATACAAACTTTGCAAAATCTGACGTCAAAAAGCGCAATCTTTGCCACATCAATGGATCGGTTTCAATTACGGTTTCGACTTTGGCTTCGGCTTCGGCTTCGACTTTGGCTTCAAATTTGGCTTCGAGGTCTTTAACAACAGGCTCCGGGAAGATTGAAGTACTTTCTTCTTGCCAACGAGACACCTTACGGACATACCTATAGACCGGCGGACCTTGGACAAAAAGGAGCGGATCATTTTCCAATGGAATACACACACCCTTTTTGAAATAGCTTATGCTGCAGGTTTACAATATGTGAAAACCGCTGTCACAATGAATGGTTTCACCTGTAATCCCGCGTGATAATTGACTAAATAAGAACAGTGCCGTATCCCCTACTTCTTCAGGTGTAGTATTGCGACGAAGCGGTGCACGTTCTTCGATCTCTTTCAACACACTGTTAAAATCACTTACACCTTTAGCAGACAACGTGCGGATTGGGCCAGCTGAAATGGCATTGACACGGATGTTATATTTCCCAAGATCTGCTGCCAAGTATCGTACTGACATATCAAGCGATGCTTTGGCAACACCCATGATATTGTAATTCGGTACCACTTTTTCTCCGCCTAAATAAGTTAAAGTGACAATACTTCCGCCTTCTGTCATTAATGGCTTAACAGCTTTCGCTACCACCGTTAATGAGAAAGCACTTATATTATGTGCAAGCAAAAACCCTTCACGTGAAGTATCTGAGAAGTTCCCCGCTAACTCTTCTGTTTTAGCAAATGCGATACAATGGGCTAAACCATCTACTTTTCCTACTGCTTGTCCAATTGTTGCGAAGCATTTCTCCACATCTTCGTCATTTGTTACATCACATGGAAGAACAATTTCATGTTTCCCTTCCAATGTTGCTACTAAATCACGCACGGGTTTCTCGAATCGTTCCCCCGCGTACGTGAAAATGATATTCGCTCCAGCTTTATCCAACGACTGTGCGATTCCCCAAGCGATACTGCGTTTATTTGCTACACCCATGATGACAAACGTTTTCCCCTGCAATGACAAAGACATATAAAAATCCCCCTAATTAATATTCTTCATTAATACCTGGTACTAATAATACATCACAAAAAAAGAAAGTGCAAAAAGAATATGACACTAGTAATAGTTAGTGGGTTTGTGAAGGCGCTTTTCATATAACAAAAAACCAGAACCCCAAATCAATGGGGTTCTGGTTTTCATTAAGCTAAAGTTGTGTGAGAAACATGCTAGCCAATCCTAAATAGATTAAGATGCTGATAATGTCGTTGAGTGTCGTAATAAATGGTCCAGACGCCACAGCAGGGTCGATATTCATCCGGTGAATGAGTAACGGAATGAAAGATCCCGACAAGGTAGCAACAAAAATGGAGCCGAAAATTGCTGCCCCGACTAACAGTCCAAGCAATAAATCGTGTTGACTGAAAAACACAATGCCCACGCCAAATACCGCACAAACAATACCGGTGATTAGGCCTGTACCCGCTTCACGCATCAACAATTTCAATTTGCTTTGTTCGGCGATATCGCCTGTTGCAATACCCCGAACGGCTACAGCAAGAGCTTGGGTCCCACTGTTGCCTGCCATTCCTGCAATTAACGGAATAAAAACGGCTAAAATGGCAACCTGGTCTAGTGTTTCCTCAAAAATACCCATCAAGTTTGCAGTGAGCATCCCCAAAAACAATAAAATGATGAGCCATGGCAACCTTTTTTTTGCTGCTGTTAATGGCCCTTTATCAAATGTATCCATCTCTGATACGGCTGCCAATTTCGAGTAATCATCATTCGCTTCTTCTTCGAGTACATCTAAAATATCATCAACTGTGATGATTCCAAGTAAATGATTTTGAAAATCTACTACAGGCACTGCCAGGAAATCATAGTCTTTTATCATTCTTGCTACTTCTTCCTGATCGTCACTGACTGACACACTTACTACACGTTCATTTCGAATCGTACGTATAAGAGTGTCTTCTTCGGCAATAATTAAATCACGTAATGAAACAACTCCCGTCAGCTGGTGATCATCGTTGACGACGAAAAGGTAGTAAATGGTCTCAGCTTCAGGGGCAGCGTTTCGCAAGATGGTCATCGCAGAGCGACATGTTGAATTTTCGGGAATTGCTACATATTCGGTCGTCATAATGGATCCGGCCGTATATTCTTCATAATGGAGCAAGTCTTTGATTTCCTTAGCCGACTCATCATCCATGATAGTCAAATAGCTGGCTACTTGATCTTTGCCCAGCTCATTTAGTACGTCTACAGCATTATCGGCATACATTTCGGATAACATATCCGCCGCATACGTATTGTCCATTTCTTTTAGAAAAGGTTCATATTCATCGTCATCGAGTTCAATCGACTGGAAAATTACTGCCATTTCTTTCGGAGAGAGATACTGATAGATAATTTGCCTGCTGTCAGGTCCCACCTTTTCAAAAAATTGTGCCTGATCATATGGATGAAGCGCTAAAAATTCATCTCTGAATTCATCTACTTGTTGGTCAGTCAGAAATGCTAGCAGTTGTTCAGCATCGAATTGGTTTTCTTCGTTATGTTTACGCTCCTCTGTCATGTATGCCCCCTCCTTTCTTTGCCCGTTACAATTCTACATTCCCCATTGTATGGGGTAAACTGAAGTTATAGCAAACTATTTTTATAATGAGGTGAAAGAATTGTTGTACGATATCGTTGGAGATATCCATGGATGTTACGAAGAACTGACTGCATTGATTGAAAAATTAGGCTATCAACCGACTGAAGAGGGATTCGTTCATCCACATGGACGCAAACTTGCCTTTGTCGGAGATGCAGCTGATAGAGGACCGCAATCCTTGGCAGTCCTGAACTTATTGTTTGATTTGCAGGATGCCACGCAATTAATTTATTCCCCGGGAAATCATTGCAACAAACTTTATCGCTATTTTAAAGGTCATAAAGTTCAAATTACTCATGGTCTGGAAACGACCGTAGAAGAATTTAAGCAATTATCTCCAAATAAACAAGATCCATTCAGAAAGCGATATATTGCTTTTTATGAAGCACTTTCACCCTACCAGCAGCTTGACGATGATCAACTGATTATCGCTCATGCTGGAATACGCGAAGATATGATCGGTAAACCGATACAAAAAAATATTATTGTTTTTGTCTTATACGGTGATATTTCCGGTAAACAACATGCTGATGGTCGTCCAATACGGGGAGATTGGGCCAAACATTATAAAGGTCCTGCATTTGTTGTATACGGTCATACACCTACCAAAGAAGCACGCTTTAAAAACCGAACGGTGAATATCGACACGGGCTGTGTGTTCGGCGGGAAATTATCTGCCCTCAGATATCCTGAGATGGAAGTGGTTTCAGTACCTTCACTCCAGCCATATGTAGAAGAAAAATTTCACGACTATGAAAACTATGAAAACTAATGGAGTAATTTACTCATATCGTCTGGCAATGGACTCGTAATGGTTAAAATTTCTCCGGTTAAAGGATGTTTAATATCTACAGATGCACAATGGAGTGCCTGTCGTGTAATTAAGTCCAGTTTCCCCCCGTATAGATCATCTCCCATGATTGGATGACCAATATGAGCCAAATGTACACGAATTTGATGAGTTCTTCCCGTGTGCAATAGACATTTCACGTGTGAAAAATGTGAATCGTATCGAATGATACTGACATCGGTATGAGCAAATAGACCATCATTCCGTACTTCTCTTTCAATAATACTGCTTCCTTTACGTCCAATCGGTTCGATGATTTCTTGTGTCTGTTTCTCGACTCTGCCGTGAACAATGGCTTCATATGTCTTATTCATGACATGTCCTTGATTCATGATGTGATGGATGTGTCGATTTTTAACTAAACAGACTAAGCCAGATGTATCACGGTCTAGTCGAGTCAAAATATGGACTGTCGAAGGAATCGACATTTCTTCATAATAGTGAGCTACATAATTG
>NZ_JBFUJC010000241.1:0-4843 GCF_056401595.1 Paenisporosarcina sp. P4_E4_2
ACTAAAAAAAGGGCAGGATGTAGTTTTAGAAAATGGTCAAACTGTGTTAAGTCAGGATGTAACAGCTGGACCGGTAAATGGATTCTCTATAAGTATTCTCGGAGATACGCGTTATTGCCAGGCATCAATTGAATTAAGCAGGGACGTTGATATCGTCATTCATGAAGCGACATTTGATGCAGGTACAGAGGAACTTGCGAAACCTTATGGCCATTCAACAATTACACAGGCAGCACAAGTTGCGAAAGAAAGTGGAGCCAAACATCTCATCGTTCAACATATCAGCGCCAGATTTTTACCCAGCCAAGCAGAAGAACTGCGAAAACAAGGATTATTCGTATTTCATTCCATTACTGTGGCGGAAGATTTTGCGGAATATGAATGGAAGCAAGATGAATTGAAAAGAATCAAAAATAAATAAGCGTATCTGAATGAAGGAATTCAGGTACGCTTATTTTTCTTTTGCAAGACCATTTACTTTTTCTTTCTTCGATACAAATCCATGGACTTGTAGCCTTCCCCTAGAATGGTTTCCATTTCAAGTAAGCGTTTTTCCTGGGTTTCAATTTTCTTCGCGCTATACACATATCGTGCCCAATCTTTTTGATAGCCGAAAGTCAATTTATTATAAGCTTCCAGAGAATCTTCATTGCGACTTAAATATTCTTTGATATGTTCGACATACTCAATATAATCATCGACACATTGAAAGTGATCCAAGAAAAAATAGTTTGAGATACTAGAGAAAAGGATTGAGTAATGACCTTAATATACACTTCTTATTCATAGAGATGGTTGAGTAGTTAGAAAAACATACTTACGAGATATAGTTGAAGTTATGGTGATGATCAGAAGAGAAGAATGGTTTGTACTTTGTACTTTAAGGTATCGGTTTCCAGCAAAGGGTGAGTGATAATCAATTCTATGGAGTAATTTACTGGTAAATAACTCCTATTCAAAAACAATAAATGAGTATATAGAATGATTTTACTTAACAAAGATTGTCAAAAAAATGTGCTTATAATACATAACTCATATACAAAAAATAACAAGTGAGTATATGGAATGATTTTCCTTAACAAACATTGCCAAAAAAATGCGTCTATACTACACTAGGTTTAATAGAAATAAAGTGAATATTCAATAGATTCATATACGAAAATCATAAGAAAATGAATGTGATTATTCAACATAGGAGGTGGATGCGAGAGTGAGGACGGAGAGGGAAAGCGGAAAAACATAAATGATTATGTTTAAATATGCAAGGGGGTATTTGGTGTTCTTCATGCTAGATAAATGGTTACAAGCGTATGTAGGGTTATTTATCCTAATTCGAAAGTATTATTTTATGAAAACGCATTCATTTTCGACACATTCCGATACCTGATGATCTATTTTTTCGCAATGGTTATATTAACAGGAAAATTTTCTCATCTAAGAGATTTCAATTTTAGGAGGTGATTTGATCTTTTAGGTAATTGGATGAATTGCATCACTATTTCAACTGAATGAACTAAGGAGGAGAAGTTTTGAAAAGAAAAATGAGTGCTCGCTTCAAATGGTTGTATGTAATTTTAAGTGCATTTTTAGTCCTATCATTAATGTTGCCTAGTATGGGTATGGCAGAAACAAATAATAAGCCATACACGTCTGTTAAAGAAGCTGCTTTAACATCCAATAAAAGTAAGATTAATAGTAAGCTAACTAAACAATTTGATAAACAGAAAGAAGTAACCTTCTTAATTAAATTTAAGCAACAAGCAAATACACTTGAAATAGCTACAGAAGCAGGGAAAAATGCAATTAGTCAAAAGGCTTCTCCTGCAAAGGCAAAGTATATGAAAAGATCTGCTGTTGTTTCTTCTTTAAGGTCAACAGCAATCGAAACACAAGTAAATGTTAAAGATTATTTGAAGAAACAAGAAAAAGCTGGTAAAGCAAAAAATACTAAATCCTTTTATATTGTTAATGGAATGGCCGTAACAGCTACGAAAGAGGTCATGGAACAAATCGCAGCTTTTCCTGAAGTTGAAAAGATTCTACCAAATGAAACGAGGCAGCTTCATAAAGCGGTAAAATCACAAGAAACTTCCCAGGCGAAGGCTAGTGTAAATAACCAAAAGGATTCTATAGAATGGAATCTTAAAAATATCGGTGTCCCTTCTGTATGGAAGTCGGGGATTGATGGCTCCGGGACAGTCGTAGCTTCCATTGATACAGGAGTACAGTGGGATCATCCCGCTTTAAAAGAAAAATACCGAGGATATGATCCAGCTAATCCGAATAATGTAGACCAAGAGTTCAATTGGTATGATCCAGTATCAAATGAATCGACGCCTTATGATGATGTTGGCCATGGAACCCATGTAACAGGAACAATGGTTGGTGCTGAACCTAACGGTGAAAATCAAATTGGTGTTGCACCGGGAGCAAAATGGATTGCTGTTAAGGCATTCTCTAAAGAAGGTGGGGAGGATGTAGATTTATTAGCAKCCGGTGAATGGATTTTAGCTCCAAAAGATAAAAATGGAAATCCTCACCCTGAAAAAGCACCTGACGTTGTCAATAATTCATGGGGCGGAGGTCCTGGGCTTGATGAATGGTACCGTCCAATGGTTGAAGCTTGGCGTGCGGCAGAAATTTTCCCTGAGTTTGCTGTAGGAAATATAAATTTCTGGAATCCTGGTGGACCCGGATCAGCTGCCAGTCCATCCAATTATCCAGAATCATTTGCAACAGGTGCGGTTGATATTAATAATAATTTAGCTCCATTTTCACTTCAAGGGCCTTCCCCATATGATGAGGTGAAACCAGATGTTTCAGCACCCGGAGTTGCTATCCGATCAGCCGTTTCAGGCAGTGGTTATGCATCTAATAATGGGACGTCAATGGCAGCACCGCATGTTGCTGGGCTTGTGGCCCTTCTTCGTCAAGTGGATTCAAGCTTAACAGTAGATGAATTAGAGGAAATATTATTATCAACCTCTACACCTTTAACGGACTCAACATTCCCGGATACCCCTAATAATGGGTACGGATACGGACTAGTTAATGCGTATGAAGCTGTGGCTTCCATTACTACCGGACTTGGCAAAATAAAAGGACAAGTTAGTGTAGAAGGCGAGGACGCAGAGCAACCAAAGTATGAGCATAGTGCTCCACAAAAAACATTCTCGGGCATGGATTTAGATTTAGATATTAAGGCAACAGATAATATCAGCGTAACGAATGTTGAACTACACTACTTAAAAGCAGATGGGAATTGGGATACGCTTCAAGCTAAAAGAATCTCAGGAGACCATAAAAATGGTTCATATATGGTAACAATTTCAGGAAAAGACATTAAAGAACCTATTCTCACTTACAAATGGAAAATAACCGATTATGTTGGAAATCAAGTTATAACCGATTCGTATAACATCTCTGTAAAACCAGGAATTGGCATCGGTTATTTAGAAGACTTTGAAACAAAGCCTGATGGTTGGCGTTCCTTCGGGGTAAATAATGTTTGGGAATGGGGAGTACCAACTTCGGGACCCCAAAAAGCCGTATCAGGTGAGAAAGTTTATGCGACAAAATTGGATGGACTTTATCCAGATATGGCAAATATGACGTTACTGATGCCGCCAATCGACCTTCCAGATGGGCAGGCATACTTACAATTTAAACAATGGTATGATTTTGAATCAAATTATGATTTTGGCCATGTATTAGTTTCAACAGATATGGAAAACTGGACGCAAAAATTCCGCGTCACTGGTCAAGAGTCCAGTAGTTATATTGATGGAGAAGTTGATTTAAGTGAGTATGCTGGTCAAAGAATTTTTGTTGCTTTTAATGCAACTTCAGACATTCTTTTTAATGATCGAGGATGGTATATAGACGACGTTCGTCTATCTAATCAACCTATTCAAGCAACTAACAAGGCCTCATTAGGGGTTGTTAAAGACCATAATCAACAAGATTCCCTAACAATGGCTACAAAGGTAAAAGTGGATCCAAGCAAAATAACTCCGGTTAAGCAGGAGATTTCTAAAGATAACTTAGAACAGGGAGCTTCTCCGTCAATCTTACCGCTTGATGCAGAGGTAAGTGTACTGGAAACAGGTAGATCAACCTTTACAAACCCGCAAAATGGCAGTTATCAATTAACTAATGCAACAGGAACATTCACAGTTCAGGCAGAGGCATACGGGCATCGTTCGGCATCGCAGTCTGTTACAGTTTCAGCTAACGAAGATGTAACAGCGAACTTGGTTTTGGAGGAAATTCCAAAAGGAACGATTTCAGGATTAGTCACAAATGAAGTGACGGGAGAACCAGTTCCAAATGCTACTCTGTTTTTAATGGAAGATGCTCAGATTCAACCTGTCCAAACAAATGAAAAAGGGGAATATAGCATTACTGCTTACGAAGGAAGTTATACTTTAAAAGTGGCATCCCCATCCTACTATGGTAAAGAATTAACCGTTAAAGTAAACGCGGGATCCTTCAAACAAGACATGCAGTTAAAACCTTTTATCGGGTATCCTGGAGAAATTGGCTACGATGATGGTACGCTTGAAAACGCACAAGGGTTCTATACCGGCGGGAATGGTTGGGCTGTCAAGATGTCTTTAGCTGAAGGCGAAACAAGTGCAATGGTAACAGGAGGATTATTCAAATTTTGGGGAGAAGATTGGCCGCAGCCTGGTGGAACGGATTTCAAGGTGGCTGTTTATGATACCAGTGGGAAAGATGGTGGACCTGGTAAAAAAATAGCAGGACCATTTAATGGAACCGCCAAAAGAAATGGTGAGTGGACACATGTAGATTTAAGTTCAAAAGGTATTATGGTCAGTGA
>NZ_JBFUJC010000242.1:0-4838 GCF_056401595.1 Paenisporosarcina sp. P4_E4_2
GCCCACACCAAGTGCCACGTCAAGTGCAAGAGATCCGCTGGAAGTAGTCAATACTTCACGATCAGTTTTTTCGCCAAGTTTCATAATAGAACCTTTACCGAATTGTTTCTCAATTTGTTTTAACGCCATGTCTAACGCTGCTTTACGATCGCTCAAGAATGGTTCCTCCYTTGATTTAAACACTAATTTAACTTCTGTCTCTACTATACTTGGTTTATGAGAAATATACAAGAAAAAAGCGAACGTTTATTCGGTTTATTTTTTTATCATATTTAATGGCAAGCTCATCATTATTCAAAAGGCTCAATAAAACTATTATTGTAGATTATTTAAAAATATAGAAGGAATCGGTTCCCTTTCCGTGTACGAGCATTGAGTCCAACATGCCGCTAGAGCGTGAAGCTGGAGATCCACAAGTATGTGGTGTTCATACTTGTTGGCTAGTGAGGAACATTCTTTTTACAATGCCTATCAAAAAAGGAGCAATCTTTATGAGAATGATTGCTCCTTTACAAATCTATTATTGTGCTTGATTGTTTGATAGCAATTGAATCAAATAATGGAACGTCCTCATCACTGCTCTCAGACGATTGGTATTACGCATATCGCTTAAATGCAGTTCGTGAGTCACCACATCATCATTAGGAAGGCTGATTGCGATCCACACAGTGCCTGCTGGCTTATTATCATGAGAGTTAGGACCAGCTGCACCAGTCAGTCCGACGCCTATATCCGTTTGGAACATTGCTTTCACCCTACTGGCCATGGCAGTCGCACATTCAGCACTCACAACTCCATATTGGTCGATGATGTCTTTTGAGACTCCGAGCTGATTCATTTTCGACTCCGCTGTGTATGTAACCACACCACCAACCAATGTTTGACTTACACCAGGGATGGCAGCCAGTTCTGATTGGAATAATCCAGCTGTCAAACTTTCAGCTGCCGATATCGTCAATCCTTGCTCTATTAATAATCTGCTTGCACTTGATGCAAGCGAGTCATCGTTGTAACCGTATAAATAATCTCCTACGCGGGAAAGTAATACTTGTTCAGTTTCTTGAATCAATTTTAGCGCTTCTWCTTCTGTAGAAGTTTTGGCTGTAATCCGCAAAGTGACTTCCCCATCGGAAGCTAGCGGCGCAATAGTTGGATTAGTTTGGGCATCCAGTAAATCCATAATCCGTGTTTCAAGCTCCGCCTCACCGATTCCATAAAAACGAAGGACGTGTGAAATAATCACTTCTCCTTGATTCAGCCATCTTGCCAAAACAGGCTTTGCTTCTAATTGAAACATTGGTTCCATTTCTTTAGGTGGTCCAGGCAGAAGGATATACACATGGTTTCCTTTTGAATAGAACATCCCCGGAGCCATACCGTTATGATTAGCCAACACTTCACAGCCATCAAGTACAAGAGCCTGCTTCTTGTTGTTTTCAGTCATCGGAAGGTTTATACGGTTAAAGAATGCTTCAATGGAAATCAGTGCGGTCTCGTCCATAACAAGGTCCGTTCCTACGTGCCTTGCAATAGTTTCTTTCGTCAAGTCGTCCTTGGTTGGACCAAGTCCTCCAGAGAATACAATTAGATCCGCTCGTGTTTCAGCCAATTCAATCGCTTGTTTTAAACGCTCCGCGTTATCACCTACTACCGTATGATAATAGACATTGACACCCAGTTCAGCCAGTTGACTCGAAATATAGCGTGCATTTGTATTTGTGATTTGTCCAAGCAACAGTTCAGATCCTACTGCAATAATTTCAGCATTCATCTTCATTCACGCCCCTATTTTGAGTCGAGTAACACACGGCGGTTTGCATAGAAGTAATCCCATCCAGACCAAACCGTAAAGAACAATGACACATACAACATGATTGAAGYGAATGGAATAGAGAACATTTCAAAAATAATATTGTGAAGTAGCAATGCGGAAATCGCGACAATTTGAGTCCACATCTTGATTTTCCCCAATTGTTTCGCTGCCACAACTTCACCTTCTTCTGCAAGAATTAAACGAAGTCCCGTAACAGCAAATTCGCGGCTGATTATTATGATAACAATCCAAGCAGGTGCGAATCCAAGTTCTACAAGGATGATCAAGGCTGCAGAAACCAATAATTTATCAGCTAGTGGATCCAGGAACTTACCCATATTCGTTACCAAGTTATGTTTACGCGCATAATATCCATCAATAAAGTCCGTTACTGATGCAAAAATAAAAATGATTGCGCCAATTAAATGTTCAACTGGTATAGTTGATCCTAAAAATGTAACATCACCCCAGCCAAAATCAACTAACATGAAAACAACAAATATAGGGATCATGATGATTCTTGAAACCGTAATTTGATTTGGTATATTCATTTTTGTCTCCTCTCGATTCAAAGAAAATAGCCATCTTGTTAGAGATGACTATTGCTGTTTTGAAAATTGAATCATCATATTTTGAACAATTTTTTCTGCTGGTGAAATTCCATACTCCACTTTTTCGTCATTGACAAAGACATCTATTTGCGATGCTGATCCAACTCGAATACGCGCCGAAGGTAAATCACTTAGATCTAGGTTAACCGTTTCTCCCACGGCTAATTCACGACCCAGCATTTCTACACCGGATGGATTTTTAACACCAACCCATGTTCTGCCTCGTGCAACAATTTTCACTGAAAATGTTTCGGCTCCTGTAACCGTATAATTAGTTGTTTCACCATCAATTGCACCCATTTCAATTTTCTGAGTCGGTACTGGCTCTACATCTTCTGGTACTTCCGGCTCTTCTTCAACCGGAGTTTCATCTCCGGTCGGAGGTTCAATAGACACTTCGTCCTCGACAGCGTCCGCAGATTGGTCATCATTTTTCGCTAAATTTTGATAGGAAAACCAAAAAATCACGATACCAATAATAATGAATAGTGCCACTACGATCATCGGGATCATCTCGTTCATACTATTCGATGATCTTCCAATCGGTCGGCGTCTAGAAGGCGCAGACGTCATCGTTTGACGCACTTCTTCACTCGTGGAAGAAGGTACTTCCTGCTTATACGACTCTAGCAATTCATCAGAATTCAATCCAACTGCATCAGCATATTGCTTAATAAATGCTCGAACATAAAACGGTCCCGGCATCATGCTGTAGTTGCCTTCTTCGATACCGGCAAGATAACGTTTTTGTATTTTCGTCATTTCCTGCAAGTCGTCCAAACTATATCCTTTTGCCGTTCTCGCCTCTTTAAGACGAGTTCCTAATTCAGTCAACTAAAACACCTGCCTGTTAAAAGTTAAAACCACCGAAGCCATCTAAGTTACCTCTTTCAGACATCATCTGGTTTTTTTCCATCATTTCGTATGTTATTTCTTCATCTGGTTCGTGTCGCAATTCAATAATGTAATCAAAGTCTTCAATCGTGTAATCTGATTGTTGAACGAACATATCAGGATGTTCAACTACTTTAATTGACGGGAGGCGCATCATTTCACGCACCAACTGTAAATGACGTTCATCTGTAGATTGTCTCGTCACAATTCCGTCCAGGATAAAAATATTATTATCACTGAATTCGTCTCCTGCCAATTGGCTACGGACGGTTTGTTTAATCATGGTTGAAGATAAAAACACCCATTTTTTATTTGCACTGACGCTAGCTGCAACAACTGATTCGGTTTTTCCTACTCGAGGCATTCCACGAATCCCGATTAATTTATGTCCTTCTTGCTTAAACAATTCTGCCATAAAATCGACGAGTAGACCTAATTCATCCCGAACAAAACGAAATGTTTTGCGATCATCCGCATCTCGTTGTATGTATCGACCGTGTCTGACTGCTAAAATGTCACGTAGTTTCGGTTCCCGGAACTTTGTAACTTTAATCGTTTCCATCGTTGAAACAATCAATTCAAAACGTTCAATTTGCTCATCATTCTCTGCACGAAGCAACAACCCTCGTCTGCCCTGGTCTACACCGTTAATTGTCACAATGTTAACACGAAGCATACCGAGTAAAGAGGCAATATCCCCGAGCAATCCTGGACGGTTTATTTGTATTTCATATTCAAAATACCATTCGCGCATAATGTAACGACCTTTCCGCCTAACTTATTGAAGGAGCAAGTATTTTTTAACAAAAATCCTCCTAATGCGACACCTTTCAAGTCTTTCTCAATAGATGACGTTTCCAAACTACTCTAGGTTCTATCATAGCTGATTTATGTACGTAAGAAAAGGAAAAAAGAAAAGAAGGAACAATGTCCTTCTTTTCTTTTACTGTACAGTTTTTTGTTGAACTAATTTGACGACCATGTTCGCCAATGCATGTTGTTCATCTTCAGTAGCAACTGACCACAAATCCGACAAAACACGCTCTTGTTCGTTCTTAGGATCCACATTTTTGGCTAAGTAATCGCCGATTTCATAAGCTGTTGATTGGATGGCTTTTTTAGTCATCCCAGTTGATTCGGCGTTCATTACATTTACACCCAGAAAGTGTGTCCATTTTTGCCAGTTYTCAAGTAAGGCCATGTCCATTCCTCCTTTTCACAAACAGTATGTGCAAAAAAAGAAATTATATGTACCAACCGCCGTTTACCCGGAGCACTTGACCAGTTATATAATCCGCATTTCCACTGGTTAAAAAAGTAACAAGATTGGCTACGTCCTGCGGTTTACCGAAAGTTTGAAGAGGAATCTCATCTTCAAGCGCTATTCTTTCTCCCGCATCGAATGCTTCATTCATTTTCGTATCAATGATTCCTGGGGCAATGACATTGACTCGAACTCCAGACGAGCCTGATTCCTTTGCATAAGCTTTTACGAAAGCATGCTGCGCACCTTTGACGGC
>NZ_JBFUJC010000243.1:0-4817 GCF_056401595.1 Paenisporosarcina sp. P4_E4_2
GAGTTGGGATACCAATCTACCAATTTTGAAGTTGGATTGGCCAAAGTGTCGATTGTTGGGTCAGGAATGGTTTCAAATCCAGGGGTTGCTGCACAAATGTTCGATCGCCTCCGCAAAGAAGGAATTCCCGTGAAAATGGTCAGTACTTCGGAAATTAAAGTTTCGGTTGTTGTACCTGAAAGTGCGATGCTACAAGCCACAAATGCATTGCATGATGAATTTGGATTAGCTGCCGTTCGAGTATAAAAACATTTCATGATATGATGAAAATAGTTTCATAATCATCATGAGAGGCAGTGAAAGAAATGAACTGGCATATCGTGGAGGATTTAATCAAAAAAGCACAACGTGATGGACAGTTTGACAATTTGCCGGGAGCCGGGAAGCCGTTGCCGCCGGATGAATTTGCCCATTACCCAGAAGACATTCGTATGGTAATGCGCATTTTGAAGAACTCAGGGCATGACGATGAAGCTCAATTCGTGAAAGAAGAAATGAGCGACTTACAGCATCAAATGAAAAAAGCCACACAACGAGAAAAAACAGAACTTGAACAGCAATATAATCAAAGACTCACCCAATTGAACCGTATGTTATCGCAAAAAGGAATCAAAACAAATAGTAATGTTTTTAAACAATATCAGTCTCAATTGGATAACAGATTGAATTGGGATTGAAAAAAGCGGACAGACACTCCATTTGGAAGTGACTGCCCGCTTTCTTTTTAGCTTTAAACCGATATTCATTGTCTAGTCAACGAACCTATTAAACTTTTTCTTTTAGATCCCATTTCACATGGAATTGAACGGCGTTTTTCTTCAGTTGTTTTTCTTCAAAGCATTCTGTCATAAAGCCACCCAGTTTTTCTTGCTGCTGAGCCAGGAATCCTGCTTCCAGTCGGAAACAACGTTTCTCAATCTGCAGGGCATCGGGTTCTCCAGTCAATACATAAAATGCTTCATCTTTTGTACTTTGTTCAAGTGTTAGAATGCCCCAGCCCGCTTCTTGAAAAAAAGATGTCGTTTCTTCCATGGAAAACATCTGGAACTTGCGGGCTAAATCTTTTCCGGCCCAATATAAAATATCTTCTTCGTGTTTCCCTAAAATTGTCGAAAGTACATGATCTCGAATTAATTCGTAACCAAAAGTGGGTACCTTTTTTGTCTCTGTCATTGTCATCTGAATCCCGCTTTCTGGCTTAATTGCCTTCAAACTTTTTTAATATAAGAATTTTTCATGGACAAGGTAGTTAAAATAATACAACACCGAGAATTTACATGATTTAAATTGCCTTATGTAGTGGGCTTCCTTGCCTTGACGCTCCCTTATGATGGGAGTACAATAAACATGTCATAATATTGTACCATGATGAGATATGCAGTCAATGTTGCTTTCGTTCCATACGAAGGTCTGATCTTGTCTGCCTATTTTCAGTACTGAGGGGGGTAACAGTCTTGTCGAAAGATCGTGAATTTTATTTGCGCCGTTTACATTCTTTACTTGGAATCATTCCAGTAGGATTGTTCGTGACGCAGCATTTGGTTGTTAACCATTTTGCTACAAGAGGAGAAGAGGCTTTTAACAAAGCATCTCACTTCATGGAAAGTTTACCATTCGTATTGTTTTTAGAATGGTTTGTCATCTACATTCCATTGATGTTCCATGCGTTCTATGGTGTGTACATAGCCTTTACTGCGAAAAATAACACACAGCGTTATGGTACATTCCGTAACTGGATGTTTGTTTTGCAACGTATTACCGGGGTCATTCTAGTCGTGTTTATCGCATGGCATTTATTCGAGACACGATTCCAAAAAGCAATTGGTGCTGATGAAGTTAACTTTGACATGATGGCTGATATATTAGCAAATCCATTAATGTTTGTATTCTACGTGGTTGGTGTTGTATCTGCAACATTCCATTTAGCTAACGGTATTTGGTCATTCTTGGTAAGCTGGGGTATCACTCAATCACCTAGGTCACAACGAATTTCAACTTACGTGACGATCGGTATCTTCTTAGCATTGACAGTAATCGGCGTTCGTGCACTTCTTGCATTCGTGTAATAAGTTTCTGAAATTGCTTGATTACTATTAAAAAGAGGAGTGAGAAGAATCATGGCAAAAAGTAAATTGATTGTTGTCGGCGGTGGTCTAGCTGGTTTAATGGCAACAATGAAAGCAGCAGAAGAAGGAACAACAGTAGAATTATTCTCATTAGTTCCTGTTAAACGCTCACACTCAGTGTGTGCTCAGGGCGGAATTAACGGAGCATTAAATACAAAAGGTGAAGGCGATTCAACTGACAATCACTTTGATGATACAGTATACGGCGGGGATTTCCTTGCGAATCAACCACCAGTAAAAGCATTGGCAGAAGCAGCACCTGGAATCATTCGATTATTCGATCGTATGGGTGTTATGTTCAACCGTACACCTGAAGGGTTATTAGATTTCCGTCGTTTCGGGGGAACAATGTTCCATCGTACAGCTTTCGCAGGCGCTACAACTGGTCAACAATTGCTTTATGCACTTGATGAACAAGTACGTCGCTACGAAGTTGACGGTCTTGTAACGAAATACGAAAACTGGGAATTCCTAGGTGCAATCTTAGATGACGACGGCGTTTGTCGCGGAATCATGGCTCAAAACTTGAAAACTATGGAAATCCGTCCTTTCCGTGGTGACGCTGTCATCATGGCAACAGGTGGTCCTGGTATTATTTTTGGAAAATCAACAAACTCTATAWTCAATACAGGCTCTGCAGCTTCAATTGTTTATCAACAAGGTGCAACCTACGCAAATGGCGAATTCATTCAAATTCACCCTACAGCGATTCCAGGAGATGACAAACTTCGTTTAATGTCCGAATCAGCGCGTGGTGAAGGTGGACGTATTTGGACATATAAAGACGGTAAACCTTGGTACTTCCTTGAAGAAAAATATCCTAGTTACGGGAACTTGGTACCTCGTGATATCGCAACTCGCGAAATTTTTGATGTGTGTGTTAACCAAAAACTTGGGGTTAACGGCGAAAACATGGTATTCTTGGATCTTTCACACAAAGACCCGAAAGAATTGGATATCAAGCTTGGCGGAATCATTGAAATTTATGAGAAATTCACAGGTGAAGATCCCCGTAAACTTCCAATGAAAATCTTCCCAGCAGTCCATTATTCAATGGGCGGACTATGGGTTGACTACGATCAAATGACAACTATTCCTGGTTTATTTGCTGCAGGTGAGTGTGATTACTCTCAACATGGCGCAAACCGACTTGGAGCAAACTCATTACTTTCTGCAATTTATGGCGGAATGGTTGCAGGTCCTAACGCAGTTAAATATATGAGTGGACTAAAAACTCATGCTGAAGATATGCCATCAACAATTTTTGATGCACACACGGCTGCAGAGCAACAAAAATGGGATGAAATTATGTCACTTGACGGTACTGAAAATGCATATGTCTTGCATAAAGAGCTTGGCGAATGGATGACAGATAACGTAACAGTAGTTCGTTATAACGACCGTTTACAAGCAACTGATGAAAAAATTCAAGAACTTCTTGAGAGATTTAATAATATCAACATTAATGACACTCAAAAGTGGTCCAATCAAGGTGCTACTTTCGCGCGTCAATTGAAAAATATGCTATACTTAGCTCGCGTTATTACGCAAGGTGCATTGTTACGTGATGAWAGTCGTGGTGCTCACTACAAGCCAGATTTCCCAGAACGAGATGATGAGCAATTTATGAAAWCAACTATGGCGAATTTTGATCCAGCTACTGGAGCGCCGGTCATTCATTATGAAGAAATAGATGTTTCATTAATTCCACCACGTAAACGTGACTATTCATCGAAAGGGGATTAATAATCATGAACGCAACAGCAACTAAAACCGTCGTTTTTGAGATCCTTCGTCAAGACTCTACGGATTCTACCCCGTATTGGGAAAAATTCGAGTTAGATTATCGTCCAAATATGAACGTTATTTCTGGATTAATGGAAATTCGTCGTAATCCAGTAAATACAGATGGTAAACACACAACACCTGTAAACTGGGATATGAACTGTTTGGAAGAAGTATGTGGAGCATGTTCGATGGTCATCAATGGCCGTCCACGTCAATCATGTACAGCTCTAGTTGATAAATTGGAGCACCCTATTCGCTTAGAACCAATGAAAACATTCCCTGTTGTACGCGACTTAATTGTTGACCGTTCACGTATGTTTGATTCATTGAAAAAAGTTAAAGCTTGGGTTCCAATAGATGGATCTTATGATCTAGGCGATGGACCACGTATGCCTGAACGTAAACGTCAATGGGCATATGAACTATCTAAATGTATGACTTGTGGCGTTTGTTTGGAAGCTTGTCCAAACGTAAACACAAATTCAGATTTCATGGGCCCAGCACCGTTATCACAAGTACGTCTTATGAATGCGCATCCAACGGGTGCTATGAATAGAGACGAGCGTCTAAATTCCATCATGGGTGATGGCGGACTTGCAAACTGTGGTAACTCTCAAAACTGTGTAGTCGCATGTCCTAAAGGAATTCCTTTGACTACTTCTATCGCAGCTCTAAACCGTGACACTACGGTTCAAATGTTCAAAAACTTCTTCGGAAGCGACCACATGGTTGACTAAGAAGAGCTTAATTTGTCAGCCTCCCGCATTTTGCGAGAGGCTGCTTTTTTGTTTAAAGAAGTGTGCGGTGGGAGTTAAGTTACAGAAATCGCTCCGAATTCCCGAAAGTTGCTCCAAAATCGAAGCGAAGCCAATTTTTTAATCCAATAATTCCGTCAGAATTAGG
>NZ_JBFUJC010000244.1:0-4775 GCF_056401595.1 Paenisporosarcina sp. P4_E4_2
GGTCCAGGGCCAGGACCGACATCCTTGGATAGTAGTGAAACAATAACAGGATTSGATTTTCCCGTCATTTTCCCATTCAACATGGAGACTGCTGTTAAACTATTTTTACCGTCTTTAATTTTCATTGGGATTGAAAATTTGCCTTCATCGCCAACTTTTGCAGTACCTACTTCTTCGTTATTATTCATCAGCTTAATCGTTGTTGAAGGTGAGGCAGTTCCTTCTACCGTGATGTTTTCGTCTTTGAATACTTCATCCTGTTTTGGCGAAGTAATTGATGGCTTGTCTACTTCATAACTAACACGTGCACGGATCATATAATTACCGTCTTCAACAAATGCTGGATAAAATTCGCCATCAAGATATTGATAGCTTCTCTCCATATATGGATTACCGTTGTCGGTTGCTAAACCAAGTGCCTCCGGATAATTCAGTGTTTGGACATACACCATATAAAAGTCTCCATCAACCTTGATATTGTAATCGGTTAAATCAACTACTGTCCAGTCATCCAATACAGCTTCAGCGGCTATCGGGCCAGCAAGTTTCTTACCCGGTAACCCATCGCGCCCAGAGGCATCCCATACTTCCACATTAAATTCCGTCCCATGTGTTTCTGAGTATTTTTTATCCTTTAAGTGAAACACACCATCTGTGACAATCGCTGATTTCTTATTCTCTGGCAATGACATTTTTACTGCCCAGCCAGCTCCACCGCCAAAATACATACTGCCACTATCAACTTTTCCATTATCGTAGCCAATTTCGCCGCCAGGATACGTGTAAAAAGGATCAAGAACAATATCAACCGCGTGTTCATTTCCTTTTATTGTAATATCAACATCKTGACTGTGATAGCCGCTTCTCATGGCTCTCAACGTATAAGTTCCTTCAATAGCAGTAAGTTCATATTTACCGTCCTTATCCGTAGCCACAGGTGTAATATTGGCATCTTCCATAAGGAGTAATGTCACACCTTCAACAACTTCCCCCGAGATTTTATCAGTAATCACACCACTGATAGTTCCTTTTGGGATTTCATTCAATGTGAAATCTGCGTGTATAGCTTTATCTTTTTCAAACGTTACTGATTGCTGTTTAGATTGATATCCATATGCTTCGGCTTGAACTGTAAATTTACCAGCAGCATGTGGGAGTTTATAAGAGCCATTTTCAGGATTTGTGTTGATGTACTGTCTACTTTCAAGCACGCTTACTTTACCGCTTATCGGCAAATCAAAATTCGTTTGGACCACTTTTCCTTCCAAAGTCCCTAGACCATCACTAATAGAAGATACCGCATTGTATGCATTGACTAATCCATAGCCGTACCCGTTATTTGGTGATTCTGGATATTCCTTATCCGTTAAAGGCTTTGCTGTTTCTATTAAAATCTTTTCTATTTCATCAACCGATAAACTTGCATTTACTTCATATAATAATGCTACGACTGCCGATACAGCGGGGGCCGCCATCGATGAGCCATTCCAACCGCCTTCGTAATCACTGCGAGGTATCGATGAACGAATATTAGCACCAGGCGCTGAAATATCAGGCTTTATTTCACCATATGGTGAAGGGCCGCGTAATGAAAAGTCTCCAACGATATCATTACTATCCGTTGCTCCCACTGCAAATGATTCGGGATAGTTTGCTGGATTGGCGACTGATCCAGGTCCGCCATCATTAGTCATGCCTGTGTTTCCAACTGCGAAAGTAGGAAATATCCCGGCATTTCTCCATTCTCTTACTACATCCCGATACCATTCATCAAGACCTGGTCCGCCACCCCATGAGTTGTTAACAATATCAGGTGCCATGTCAACGCGGGTATTCCCATTTGCATCTATTGGTGCTAAAATCCACTCTGCTGCAGCCAATAGATTGGCATCACTTCCGCTAGTCTCCGAGAATGCCTTAACAGCAATCCATTTTGCGCCCGGTGCTACACCTATTTTGTTAGATCCATCTGGTTCACTGCCGACCATTGTCCCAGTCACATGTGTTCCATGTCCTAAATCATCATATGGACTCGATTGTCCGGCTGTGGCATCAAACCAATTAAAGTCGTGATCAACTTCTCCGGTTGCTGCATTATAGCCGCGATACTTTTCCTTTAATGCGGGGTGATCCAATTGAACACCGGTATCAATACTCGCTACAACAACACCTGAACCGTCGATTCCCTTTTCCCATAAAGCCGGAGCTCCAACTCTCTCAGCGTTCCACTCTACATTCGCTAGATTTGAATTAAGGCTTTCCTCTTTAGTTGTTGAAGCAAATAATTGTCTTGTTTCGTTTGGCAGTACTTTTTCAACTTCGGAAAAGGTTGCTATCTTTTCTGCAACCTCTTTCGTTGCTGTAACAGCCATACCATTGACGATAAAATAGGAATTAAAAGATTCGACATTCCCTTTAAGTTCTTCTTGTTTAAGATATTTTAAAACGTTTTGCTGCTCTACGTGTGCAGTAGCTTTTAACTCAGATACTACTGCAGAGCGTTGGATAAACTCTTCTTTATTCGCCGTTAATTTTTCTTGCTTCGCAATCGCTTTCGCCCGCTTTATAGCATTTACTGTATCTGCTTTTTCTTTAAATTTGATTAAAAAAGTTACTTTATCATCTTTTTTAAAATTATCCAGTAAACGATTACTTACCTTTACCTTTGCAGCAGTTTGGTGATCATTTACATAACGGTTTGATGGCTTTATTGATTCAGCATCCGCGAATCCTGGTGATAGTAATGAAAATACCATAAGTAATGTTGCTACAATACTAAATATTCGCTTGTAACAGTGTTTCCTTTTCTTCAATTCGTTCCCATCCCTCCGAATATAAATTGATACTTGTCATTTGAAGCTGCCGTCTCTGTTTCCGACATCAATCGTTCAAAAATCCATCAGTATTTTTCATCTCCTCAACTCTCAATCTCAATCGTTACTAGTATAGGATAAGATAAAATATATTTCAAGAAAATTCAGTTTTAATAGAATAGTTTGGATATATACCCGGTGGAAAACATTTAGAATTGAATGCATAGCCGATTCATAGTAGCTTCTGGTGTTTCATTGATATGACAAATAAAACCTTGAACGGCTTTACGGATCTTTTGAACAGAATCGAAGAATACGTTGTTGATGACGGATGATTTTAACCAACCCCGAATAGAATAGGTACTATTAAGTGATAAAACATTGCCCACTTAGGTATGCCACGTGACAGACGGGAAACTGCAAATACCATAGAAATTAAGAAATATCTTAATAATAATTTGAAAACCGAGTTGGAACTTATGGTAAATAGGTTAAAAAAAGAAATATGAAGTTAATGATATAGATTTATGGAGTGACTTTTCAAAAGTAGAAAAGGATTTCTTATTCAACTGACGGGGCAGGTTAGTTGAATAAAGATATAAATGGGGTGGAGTATATGAGTGAACGATTTGAATTAAGTTTTAAAAACAAGGAAGTAAGAATGGGGGTTTATTTGGCGGTAACAACGTTTTTTATAAGCTTCATAAATTATATTTTATGGTGAATAAGAACGGGTGCTTTACTTGAAGATCATTTAGCTGTTTAGACAGCTTTTTTTCTTATTCAACTAAAGGGTCACTTTTACGAACTGCTTTGAATTGCTCCTATTTAGTCATTTACATAGTTCGCAATACTATAATACCTTTTAATGAACGTTCACTTTTTAACGTCACTTTTACGAACTCTTATAAGCAATAAGAAAAAGCTACCCTCAAAGGATAAAATTATTTAAAATGTTTCGACAATATAATAAGACAGATAAAAAAAGAAGCATGGAATTAACCACACTTCTTTCTCTTATTTTCCTATAAATTGTTGAGTCCAATAGTTTCCACTTGCTACATGGCCAACTCCGATATGAGTAAAGTTTTTACTCAAGATATTAGCTTTATGACCAGGAGAATTCATCCAAGCTTTCATGACTGCTGCAGGGGTTGTTTGACCTTGAGCAATATTTTCGCCAGCTGATTTATAAGTAACTCCAATCATATCGAAAGGTGATCCATAAGTTCCGTCATGAAACATTCTATTAAGGTTTTTCATACTTTGATTTTTCTAATTAACATGTGGGTGAACCACTATATACAGAGCCTTGGTAAACAATATGTTATCAAGGTTTTTTTATTTATCTGGAATATCAACAAATAGAACTTTTTTCCTGTTTTAATCTATTATTGTTAAATGTATTTCTAAAAAATTACGAGAAATTTCTATATTCCCCCAAATTTTAAAACTTAGTACATTAAAAAACTGAAATTTTAGACAATATTCACGACATTCTTCTACAAAATAACTGAAAATTCTTTTGAAATAAGGCCAAATAACATTTTTTAGTATTGAATTTTCAAAAAATATATTAATAGTTTCAAGTGAAATCCCCCAATTTACTATTTTTTAAGGCGGGTGTACACTTCGAATGGTATTCATTAATCATGCAAGGGGGAAAAGAGAGCAAAGATCAAAGATAAAATCTATCCATAGATCCTTGTAACGCAAGTCTTAATGTAAGCGATTTCAGAGAGGAGTCGAATTGATGAAAAGGAACAGACATGACCGCGTCGCATTTAGTTTTATTTTATGTGCATTATTGTTGCTCTCTATCTTTCTACCTCAACTCACATTTGCTAATTCCAACTCCAAAGAAAGTATTTCTCTTCTTGAAAGTTCGGATGTAGCATCTAAAAACATGAAAGCAAAGGTAGATAAAAAACTGAATGATCAGTTTAGTGAGAATGATACGGT
>NZ_JBFUJC010000245.1:0-4769 GCF_056401595.1 Paenisporosarcina sp. P4_E4_2
GGTTCATTCGGTTCAATTCAATCAATGGGCATCATCAATTACCCACAAGCAGCAATTCTACAAGTAGAATCAATCGTTAAACGTCCAGTAATTATGGATGGCGGAATGATTGCAGCTCGCGACATGGTTAATTTATGTTTATCTCTTGATCACCGTGTATTGGATGGCTTGGTTTGCGGACGCTTCTTAGCTCGCGTAAAAGAAATCCTTGAAAACATGACGAAAGAAAACACGTCAGTTTATTAATTGAAAAGTGTAAAGCGCCACTCGAGTTCGACACCGGTGCTTGAAGGACCGAATTGAAAACCTGTTTTCGCATGAGGTACTGAAGCTTAGGTGCGAATTTGCGCTTGAAACTGGACAAAAAAATTACCCGATGCCGAAACTCTCGGTCATCGGGTTTTTTGTGCTTTTATCATGGCCCAAACTCAGTTAGACTAAGAGTGAGTAACAGATTCGAAGGAGGGAAGCGAAAGCGACCACATGACAATCGAACAAATGAAACAGGCAACTTTTCCTAAAGCGAATTTTGAAAATTGGCAAGAAGAAGCTGTTCGTACTTTAAAAGGCAAACCGTATGAACAATTGATTACACCTACTTTTGAAGGTATYGACCTCGAACCGCTTTATACGGCTGAACATTTACATAAAACATTGAATCATTCCGCCGTCATTTCGCATGCGAAAAAAGAACCGACTTGGCTTGTTGCCCAAACGACAAATGCCGGTTCGGCTTCAGAATTTCTACATAAAGCAAAAGAACAATTAAATCTAGGTAACGACATGACTGTCTACAAAGCTACAGTTCCTTCATGGGCTTGGTCAGCTACTGAAATAGAGGACTTGGCTGAATTGTTGAATAGCCATCCATTCTATTTATCAATTAAAGACTCTGACGATCAAATCATGCAAGTCTTTGACAGAATGACTCAGCAGCAGTTAGATGAACTGAATGGTTACATTGAAGGTCCCGTCTCAGTTCAGTCACTTAGCAGAAATATTTCAACCAGTGCTATTCACTACGCTGGTGGTACTGCCGTTCATGAACTTGCCTATGCATTGTTGGCACTTTCGAAACAAGCAGAAGAGCAAGCTGAATTAACAAAGGTCGCGACACAATTTGAAATCGACACGAACTTCTTTATGGAAATAGCTAAATTACGTGCATTCCGCGTATTATGGAAAGCGTTTTCAAGTGCATATAACCAAAAGGAAGAAGCAATTAACGTTATTGCTAATACTTCATTGAGATCATACTCGAAATTAGATCCGACTGTTAATTTATTAAGAGCCGGAAATGCAGCTTTTTCAGCCGTACTAGGCGGCGCAGACATCCTATCGGTTTCACCTTATGATGCATTGACAGGCACATCTCCAACGTCAGAGCGAATTGCACGCAATGTACAACTGGTCATTCGCGAAGAGACGATGGTTAATAAAATGATTGATCCTTCAGCAGGTTCATTTTATGTCGAATCATTAACTGCAGACCTTGTCAGACAATCATGGGATTTGTTCCTGAAAACGGTGGATATGAATCCAGCGGAACAAGAAGATTATTTGATGTCACTGGCTAAAAACGTCCACTCATCAAGAATACAAGCAATCGCAAAACGCAAAGCTTCATTAATCGGGACGAATGTTTATGCCAATCCGTCAGATTCGATTGTCACAACTGACACTGCAGAAGAGTACGGACGCTTAGCAGTTCCTTTCGAACAACTTCGAAAACATTTCGGTGAGTTTCCACTTTCAACTGCCGTTGTGTCATTTGGCGTTTTGAAAGACGTTAAACCGAGAGCTGATTTTGTCCAAGGTTTCCTGCAAGCGGGAGGATTAAATCCAGTCATGAGCCCAGTATTCTCTGATGCTCAATCTGCATGGCATTGGGTAAAATCTAACCAGATGGAATATGTGGTATGTGCAGCCAAGGATGAAATAACGAACGAAATTCTGCCACAGTTCTTAAATATTGCCGATCAACAAACAATAATTGATGTTGCGGGTAGACATACTGAAGAAAACAAATGGCGTGAGCAAGGTCTGAATGGTTCTATTTTTGCAGGCCAGGATGTCATTGCCAAAATGCAGCAATTGATTGATGTTAAAAAGAATGGGGGCCATGTTAATGAAGCCTGATTTCAAAGCAGTTCAACTGGAACAGTTTGTAACGCAACAACATGACTCACAAAAAGCTGACGAATCCTATTTAACGAATGAAGGCATTCGACTGGCTTCTAGATATACAAAAGAAGATGTAGAAAAACTTGATCATATGTCGGATTTTCCAGGTATTGCACCAAACACACGAGGACCTTATCCCACGATGTATGTGTCACGTCCATGGACTGTACGACAATATGCAGGATTTTCAACTGCGGAAGAAAGCAATGCCTTTTATCGCCGAAACTTGGCAATGGGCCAGAAAGGGCTTTCAGTAGCCTTTGATTTGGCTACCCATCGAGGATACGATTCTGACCATGAACGGGTAACAGGCGACGTTGGGAAAGCTGGAGTAGCAATTGATTCGATAGAAGACATGAAAATTTTGTTCGATGGCATTCCTTTAGATCAAATGTCAGTATCAATGACCATGAACGGGGCGGTATTGCCGATCTTGGCCTTTTATATCGTGACAGCGGAAGAACAGGGAGTTACGCATGAGCAATTAACGGGAACTATTCAAAATGACATTTTGAAAGAATACATGGTACGTAACACGTACATTTATCCACCGAAAATGTCGATGAAAATCATTGCGGATATTTTTGAATACACGTCGAAGTTTATGCCTAAATTCAATTCGATTTCGATTTCTGGTTACCATATGCAAGAAGCCGGTGCAACTGCTGATATCGAACTTGCTTATACATTGGCAGATGGTTTGGAATATGTGAGAACTGGTTTGAAAGCAGGAATCGACATTGATTCATTTGCACCCCGATTGTCGTTTTTCTGGGCAATTGGCATGAATTATTTCATGGAAGTAGCGAAAATGCGTGCTGCTAGAAGAATATGGGCGCAAATGATGCAGACGTTTGATCCTAAGAATCCGAAATCTTTGGCACTCCGAACACATTCTCAAACGTCAGGATGGAGTTTAACGGAGCAAGATCCATTCAACAATGTGACACGTACATTAATTGAAGCAAATGCGTCAGCTATGGGGCATACGCAGTCCCTGCATACCAATGCATTGGATGAAGCAATTGCGTTACCGACGGATTTCTCAGCGCGAATTGCACGAAATACGCAGTTGTTCCTACAGGAAGAAACGATGATGACAAAAGTGATCGATCCGTGGGGAGGTTCTTATGCTGTTGAGAAATTGACGGACGAATTGATGCAAAAAGCATGGGCATTGATTGAAGAAATCGAAGAACTTGGCGGAATGGCGAAAGCGATTGAAACAGGATTACCGAAAATGAAAATCGAAGAAGCTGCTGCTAAGAAACAAGCACAAATTGACTCAGGTAAAGAAATCATCATCGGTGTTAACAAATTCCGACTTGCTGAGGAAGAACCGATTGATATCTTGAATATTGACAATACGGTCGTGCGTCAAAAACAAATCGACCGTCTTGAAAAAATGAAACAAACGCGAAATGAAGATGACGTGCAATTGGCATTGACTGCTCTTACAAAAGCGGCTGAAACTGGGGAAGACAATTTGCTTGCATGTGCAGTTCAAGCGGCGCGTGTTCGTGCTACTCTTGGCGAAATTTCAGATGCGATTGAACGAGTATCAGGTCGACATAAGGCGGTGATTCGTTCCGTGAGTGGCGTATACAGTTCAAACTTCTCAAATGAAGAAGAAATCCAGGCAGTAAAAGACATGACGGAAGACTTTAAAGAAAACGAGGGTCGCCGTCCACGAATTATTATCGCGAAAATGGGGCAGGACGGACATGATCGTGGTGCCAAAGTCATCGCGACGGCATTTGCCGATTTAGGTTTTGACGTGGATATTGGTCCGTTATTCCAAACACCAGAAGAAACAGCAAAACAAGCGGTCGAAAACGATGTGCACGTAATTGGAGTAAGTTCACTTGCAGCTGGACATATGACATTAGTGCCTGCACTTCAAAGTGAACTGAAGAAAATGAATCGCGAAGATATTCTCATTGTGGTTGGAGGAGTAATTCCAGCTCAAGATTATGCGTTTTTACGTGAAAACGGAGCTGCTGCAATCTTTGGTCCAGGAACTGTCATTCCGGTGGCAGCTGCGAAAGTGATAGAAGAAATCTATAGACGTCTTGGGTATGAGGAAGTGAAGGAATAATGGAAGGTCAAGAGAACCAGCAGAAAAGTGCAATGCATGTGATGGGTGGACTGAAGTCTACTCATGACGGCATGGGGCAAACGTCTCGAAAGCAATTTCGACGATCTCACAAAAAAGAGATTTCTGTCGATGATTTTTCGCGTGAAATTCGTCATGGTTCCAGGCTCCATTTAGCTAAAGCCATCACTTTGCTTGAAAGTACCGTGATGGACGATAAACGTACTGGTCAACAGTTGCTGCAGGAATTGCTGCCTCATACGGGAAATAGTATTCGTATCGGCATCACGGGTGTTCCAGGTGCGGGGAAAAGTACGTTTATCGAAGCGTTCGGGAAATATTTGTGTGACATTGGATTTAAAGTGGCTGTACTCGCCATTGATCCGAGCTCAAGCCTTACAGGTGGCAGTATTTTAGGGGATAAAACTCGGATGGAAGAACTCGTTCGACACGAAAATGCTTTCATTCGACCATCTCCTTCTGCAGGGAC
>NZ_JBFUJC010000246.1:0-4766 GCF_056401595.1 Paenisporosarcina sp. P4_E4_2
CTCCTTAGCTTCAGTCTCTCAAGCGAAAGCAAGCTTTCGTTTCGAGCCTTCCAGCACCGGAGTCGAGCTAGCACAGGCTTCTCCGCTTTTCTTTAATGCATTGCTTTCTTTTCAAAGCGGATAATATCTGCGTCTGCACCGATTACGATCAGTACATCATTGATTTTGATTTCTTCATCTGCTTGCGGAGAAACGAGAATATCAGCTCCCCGTTTAATCGCAACAATATTTATTCCATATTTCGCACGGATATCTAGATCAATTAAAGTAGAGCCAGCCAATATTTCATTCGCTTTTATCTCCATAATTGAATGTTCTTCCGATAACTCCAAATAATCAAGTACATTATTTGTCATTATGTTGTTGGCAATTCGAATACCCATATCGCGTTCAGGATGGACCACTTGATCGGCACCGATTTTACGTAATACTTTTTCATGATAGTCATTTTGAGCYTTTACCGTGATTTTATTGACACCAATTTCCTTCAACATCAACGTTGTTAAAATACTGGATTGAATGTCCTCTCCAATCGCAACGATTACATGTTCAAAATTACGTATCCCAAGTGATTTCAAGACAGATTCATCTGTCGTATCTGCAACAATAGCTTGTGTCGCGATTGATGCAAATTCATCGACACGGTCTGAAAACTTATCGATGGCCATAACATCTGCACCTTGTTCAATCAGCTCACGAACTATACTTCCACCAAATCGACCTAACCCAATAACTACGAATTCTTTCTTCATCTTTCAACCTCCGTTGCGGAACGAATGGTCATAGTGTATCACAACTTTAATAGACGCTCAAAATGTTTTTACGCTTCTCCAAATTGGGACATCACCAACTGGTGATAATGACCACGATCTTTCATTAAAGAATCATGATTCCCCGATTCCAAAACACGTCCATTTTCCAAAACAATAATCTGATTTGCTTCACGGATGGTAGAAAGTCGATGAGCAATCATGATCGCTGTCCGGTTTTTCAACAGCGTTCTTAACGCTTGTTGAATTTGAAGTTCTGTTTCCGTATCAATGGAAGCTGTTGCCTCATCCAGAATGATAATTCTTGGATTTGCAAGAAGTGCCCGTGCAAAAGATAACAGTTGTCGTTCACCAACGGATAAAATATTCCCTCGCTCTTCCACTTCGGTATCATACCCATTCGATAAACGCTCGATGAAACGGTTTGCACCAACAGCTTCGGCTGCATTGATTACTTCTTCATCCGTAGCATGTGGATTGCCGAATCGAATATTATCCATGATGGAGCCTGAGAAAATAAACGTTTCCTGAAGTACAATGCTGATTTGTTCACGCAATGCACTCAGTGATAAATCACGGATATCCATTCCATCCATTTTCACCACACCAGAAGTTGGATCGTAAAAACGTGAAACCAGATTGGCAATTGTCGTTTTACCAGATCCCGTATGACCAACCAGGGCAACCGTCTCCCCTGCATTCATTTCAAGAGAGATTCCTTTTAAAGCTAAACGGTCTTTTTCATAACCGAATTGAACATTTTCAAATTCGATATGACCTTGTAATTGATTAATTTTAGTTGGATTTGCTTTTTCATGTACCAAAGGCTGCTCATCCAAGAATTCGAAAATTCTTTCAGAGGACGCCATCCCCATCAGTAATTGGTTATATATCTGGCCTAAACGTGAAATTGGCTCCCAGAACATGCCGAGGTAAAAGGCAAATGCGACGAATGCACCAAGGTCAAGCTGGTCATTTTGGATTAAATATGCACCGTACAAAATCAGAACAACCGAACCAACGGCATTCGTCATTTCTACGAACGGTCGGAACATAGAATTCTTTTTAGTGGCTACACGCCAAGACTCAAAACTTTCTTCATTAATTCCATTAAAGAACGCCATGTTTTCATTTTCCTGTGTGAATGATTGAGTAATTCGCATTCCTTGAATACTTTCATTCAGATGGGAGTTGATTTTCGCTTGTTTCATCCGCACATCCTGCCATGAGCGACGGATGTTTTTACGCAGCGTCGTCGAGATGAAAAACATCAGGGGCAAGATGACCAGAACTGCTAAAGCAAGTGGTGGACTGAGCGTAAACAGGATGATAAGTACCCCTATAAGAAGTAGCAAATCCATCAATAGATTGATAACACCATTTGTAAACAACTCTTGCAGCGAGTTTATATCGTTCATAATCCTGACGAGTATTGAGCCGGCTGAACGTTGATCGAAGAAACGATGCGATAGCCATTGAACATGCGTAAACAAATGTTTACGCAAATCGTATATTACATTTTGACCGAGTTCATTCATCCACCTTATTCTGAAACGATTCGCAACAGTGTTGACAATATATAATCCTGCAATAGTACCAACCACCACCCATAGCATTTGAGCATCTTTGTTTTCCAATGCTTGGTCAATGGCATACTCACCTATCAAAATAGGGATGATAAGCCGAATCAGCGTGGTAATTGTTACAGCAATAAAAGCCTTTGGCAATAATGTTTTTGCATAAGGTTTCACATACGTAAAGAGTCGAGCGAGTTGGTACCAGTTAAACGGTGCATCAATTACATCATCCGAAGAGTAGCGGAATCGTTTTAATACACTAGGATTGATTTGTTTAGTCATTGTGATTCCGCCTTTCTATGCATAAATATTTTCAAGTTGGTCTTTGTATTGAATTTCATAAATCCGCTTATACAAACCTTGTTGTTTTATCAATTGATCATGCGTACCTCTTTGAACAATCTTCCCATGCTCAAATACAATCAACTCATCTGCATGTTTCACAGATGAAATCCTGTGAGCAATAATAAACGTTGTACGGCCTTTCATCACTTCTTCCAAAGCCTTTTGAATGTGAAGTTCCGTTTTCATGTCTACAGCACTTGTTGCATCATCTAGCACCAAAATTGCAGGATTCTGGCATAATGCCCGAGCGATTGCAATTCTTTGTTTTTGCCCGCCTGATAAACCGAGCCCCCGCTCCCCTAACATCGTGTCATAGGTTTCAGGTAGCTCCATTATAAAATCATGGGCATTGGCACGTTTAGCTGCATCGATAATTTCATCCATCGTTGCATCAGGACGACCATATGAAATATTGGCTTTAATCGAAGATGAAAATAAAAATGATTCTTGAAGAACAAAGCCAATGTTAGAGCGTAGTGAGGTAAGCGAATATTCATCGACAGCAATGCCATCAATTTTAACTGTTCCCGTTGTCGGTTCGTAAAAACGCGTTAACAGTTGTGTTAAACTCGTTTTACCTGAACCCGTTGCACCTATTAACCCAACCCGTTTTCCAGCTTCCACTTTCAAATTCACTTCTTCAAGAGCTAATTGATCTTCTTCACGATATTGAAGAGTGACATTTTCAAACGCTACATGTCCTTTCATTCTTGAACCATCGATTGCATTTTCTTTGGATGTAATCGGTTCGGGTGCTTCCAGCACTTCCAGTAAACGCTCTCCGGATGCTTTTGATTGAGAGAAAAGATTGACCGTGAAACCTAAGTTCATAATCGGAAAAATAATGTAACCCAATAAGCTGTAGAATGCCACTAAGCGCCCAACACTTAATTGACCTTCCATAACTAGGAAGCCCCCGTAGCCGAATAAGAAGACCACGCTGATATTTCCGAGGAACTCCATCACAGGAAAGTACTTTGCCCAGATTTCAGTTGTAAATAAATATCGATCTTTATAGTCACCGTTTGAATTGTTAAATTTGTTAATTTGGAACGATTCACGGGAAAGTGATTTCACTGTATGAATCCCGCTAATGTTTTCTTGAACATTCGTATTTAATTTACCGAATGATTTACGGATGTCCCTGAAAGCCGGATGCACCAATTTATCGAATCGTAGCACTGCTACAACTAATAAAGGCATGGCGGCCATCGACACAAATGTTAATGAAACTGAATAATAAAACATAACGCAAAGCGAAACGGATACTAAAAACACCAAACGGAACAACTCAACGAATCCGAACGATAAGAAGAACCTGAATCCTTCTACGTCAGCTGTCAGTCGGGACATTAAGTCTCCCGTTTTTGCATTATCGTAATACGAGAATGGCAAACGTTGCAATTTAGCATATAACGCATTTCGCAATTCATAGACCGAGCGAATTCCGAACATATCCCCCGTGTATTGCCCAATGTACGTGGCAATTCCTTTGATAATCATAAGACCCATGAAAATCCCAGCAAGTTTCCATGCCAAATCATATTCTTGCCCCTTAATTACACGGTCAATGGTTTGTTGCAAGATGATTGGATAGGCAACTGTAATTAACAAGGTGACCAAGAGCATGAACAAGGACCAAAAGAATAAATGTTTATTTGGCAAGTAATACTCTTTCAATTTTTTGAAAATTCCCAAGTTGTTTCCCCCTAATTCAAAAGACATAGTATTTAATATATCGGATTCCGAAATAAATGACCACCCCCTTTTGACTGATATTTTATAAAACTTTAAATTTTCTTTTTTATTGTCCGGATTATTATTATCAAATCTTCGGAATAGGACATCCTTCCCAATAAAAAAAGTGCTCAACATAAAAGAATTACCAGGATCTTTACATCCCTGAATTCGATTATGCTGAGCACTTATTCATTCAATTAAAATGGATTATGAATTACGCATTTCATCTAACACGCGGTTGACACGTTTTTCAAGCATTTTCATTCCACTACCACCCGCTTGGAAATGACGCAGTTGACCAGCTTTATCAAATACGTAGTATGCAGGTACATAT
>NZ_JBFUJC010000247.1:0-4691 GCF_056401595.1 Paenisporosarcina sp. P4_E4_2
ACCTAGAGCAGTGGAAACGACACCGTCAATTCCATTCGTTCCCCGGTTAGCATAAATCGATATGTCTTTATCAGTTTGATTGAAGAACGTATCTACATCACGGATTGGCATACTGCTGCCTGAAATAAGATCACTCCCATCAGGCAAATGTTTAAAGAGCTGACCTGCTAGCGCACCTTCGTCGTGTTGTTCATTAATATATCTCTCAACGTGCTTTGTAGCAATCGTATTAGCCTCTGTCCATTTTGAAAGAGCTTCATTCTCTTGAATGTTACTTAACACTTTCCACAACGCTTGGGCCTCGGAGTGTACATGATGAGTCACAACACCTAATGAATCCCTGAACAAAGGATCTTCATCCACCGCAATATAGATTTCAGGCTGTACATCTTTCAAAAATAGCAATAGCGGTTTGGATACTGGTTGGGCACCAAAGCGAATAACTACATCGGGAACAATGGACTGTTTAAAGTGTTCACTTTTCAGAAGTGCATCGTATTGATCAATGAGTAAGTGTTGGCATTCTTGTGGGACGCCTGTCCGAAGTTGAGAAAGTGAATCCGCCAATACAGGCCACTGGATTGACTTAGCAAAAGCCCAAAACTCAGTCTTATCAGTGTCTGCCGATAGCTCCCCAACTATGAGTAAACCACGTCTTGCTTGAGTAATCGTCTGTTCAACAAAATCCAAATGGGACTGTGAAGAAACGATAGCCCCTGGTAATGATTTTTGAAAAGAAGAAGCTTCTATTTGATAGTCAAAATCAAGCAGTAAAGGTTCACGGAAAGGGATGTTCATATGGACTGGTCCCATTGGTGCAGCCTTTGCGTATGCAATGGCCCTCCCCGTATGACGGACAATAAATGGAATCGTCTCTTTATGGTCGTCAGCCAAAGGAAAGTCCACACTCCACTTAACATGTTTTCCATACAATTGAACTTGATCAATGGCTTGAGGTGCTCCCACTTCCCTAAGTTCATGCGGACGATCTGCCGTTAAAACAATAAGTGGAATTCTCGCATAGTTCGCTTCTACAATAGAAGGAAAATAGTTGGCTGCGGCTGTTCCGGACGTACATAGTAAAAGAACTGGACTCTGTTTAGCTTTTGCCATTCCTAAAGCAAAAAAACCAGCGGATCGCTCATCGATTTGCATATACGTGTTGAATTCTTTTGTAAGACTGAATGCATAAGCCAAGGGAGTAGAACGAGAACCTGGACTGATTACGATATCTTTAACGCCTGCCTGGAGAAAGGCTTGTACAATTGAGTGTACATACTCAGTTAACATTGCACGATTATCCATGTAATTTGCCTCCAAGCGTGCGTAACATCGGCCTGAATTTCACTAACGTCTCCGCATATTCTGAAGTCGGATCCGAATCCGCAACAATACCTCCACCAGCATATAGGTAAGCGTGCGTTTTATTTAATAACGCGGAACGGATCGCAACAGCAAACTCACCATTTCCTTCTGCATCTATCCATCCAACTGGAGCAGCATAGTATCCACGATTCATTTGCTCAACCATTCTAATTATAGCCATGGCATCTCCTCGGGGTTCTCCACCTAAAGCCGGCGTTGGGTGCAAATCTTTCACCAGTTGCAATAGTCCTTGACCTTTTTGCAACTTCCCTTCCACAGGTGTATATAGATGCTGGATATCCCTGATTTTCATCAATTTTGGATATTTAGGCACTTTAACATCATCACAATATTGGTTGAAAACACCTGTAATCATATCTACCACGTATTGATGTTCTTCCCTGTTTTTTGAATCCTGCAGTAAATCATTGCCTAATTGCTGATCTTCGGTTGCGGTTTGTCCCCGCTTAACAGATCCAGCTAAGCAAGTGGATAATGCTCGTCGATTTTCCACTTTCACTAAGCGTTCTGGTGTCGCTCCAAAAAACAAATTATCTGCAAGCTCTAAACCAAATAGAAAACTTTCTGGTTGCTCTTTAGACATATGATACATGGCGGATGGTGAACTCACTTCTTCAGCAAAGGTCAGTGCCAATGAACGTGCTATGACAACTTTTTGAGCTTCTCCGGCATGAATAAATTTCGTGACATGTGAAACTGCATCCATATACAACTCTTTGAAGCGCTCATCCATTTGAGTTAATAGAGGCTTTGCATAAGGTTTCAATTCTTTGACCTGTGCTGCATGAATCAGGTCATCCCGTTCACCTCGCAACCGATCGAATTGAAGTTGTGAATTTTTATCACTCGTGATTAAATGGATGCTGATAAATACTCTGTCATCACGAATAACGAGTTGAAAAGAAGGCACAGCAAAGTAAGCCGAAGGAAACATATCCCACTCGGAAGATAATTTATTGGCTGGATCGAATGAAAACCCTCCAAACAAAATTGGCTGTAAATCATGTTCTTCATTCACGATTTTAGAACATAATACATTCCATTGTTTATCCACTTCTGCAAAGCGATTTTCTTCTGACGAACTTGTAATGACATGAGCATGTCCAAGTCCGACTAATGTAAATGTCTTTTCACGGTTTTGCCAGTAAAATCGTTGACCTTTATATGACTCTCCTGCTTCAAAGAAAGCAACAGAGGATAATCCATTCACTTCAATTGTTTCTGTATAAAAATGTACGTCCGAAGAATAATCCTCGACTACATATTCTGTGGATGTAAATGACTTTCGTTTCATCCAGCTTCCCTCCGTAATTAGGACTTCATAAACATATGAGGACCCTTTAATATCCTACCTTCTATCATACCTCTTTATTGACAATTCAGCACCCGTTAAGCAAACAATCTACACAGAATTAAGTGGATGAAGTACAATGAGAGAGGTGAAAAAAGACGAAGGAGCGGAAACTATATGTCACACGATTTAAAAGCTGATAGTGGCTGGCGTATTTGGTGGCAATTAACACGGCCTCACACGTTAACTGCATCATTTGTTCCGGTGTTTCTAGGTACAATGATTGCAATTTCTTATACAGATATACACTGGCCTTTATTCTTAGCAATGCTAGTTGCAAGTATGCTCATCCAAGCAGCAACTAATATGTTTAATGAGTATTATGATTTTACAAGAGGTTTAGATAATGAGAAGTCTGTGGGAATTGGTGGAGCCATCGTCAGAAATGGCGTTCAACCAAAAACAGTTATGCAGCTCGCGTTACTGCTTTATGCAGTTTCAATTATCTTAGGGATATACATATGTATCGAAACCACTTGGCTGTTGGCAGTCGTTGGTGCCGTGTCAATGGCGATCGGCTATTTCTATACAGGCGGTCCCTACCCGATTGCGTACACACCTTTTGGCGAATTATTTTCAGGTGTATTTATGGGAATGCTCATTGTTCTCATCGCATTTTATATCCAAACAGGTGAAATAACGACCATTGCTCTATTATTGTCTATACCCAGTATGTTACTGGTTGCAGCAATTATGCTCTCCAATAATATTCGCGATTTAGTTGGTGATAAAGAAAGTGGTCGAAAAACGATGGCCATCTTAATCGGTCGCAAACGAGCAGTTAATGTCTTGTTAGCCCTGTTCGTAATTTCATACATTTGGATTTTAATATTAGTTATTCTAAACCTTGTAACGCCTTGGGCACTACTTGTGATCTTAAGCGTAAAGAAACCAGTGAATGCCATCCAAGTTTTCAAAACAAAAGAACACCCACTGGAAGTAATGCCGGCTATGAAAGATACAGCATTAACAAATACACTATTCGGATTCTTACTCGGCATAGGTTTATTGATCGGCTACTTATTATAGAATGAAAAACAACCGCAATTGCATTTAGCAATTGCGGTTGTTTGTTTATAAAAATGCTTGTATGAATTTTGTCTGTCATGTTTCGTTACAATTCGACATTTCTCCATAAAAAAACACGCTATCCCGAAGATAGCGCATCTTTTTAAATGACCCCTACGGGATTCGAACCCGTGTTACCGCCGTGAAAGGGCGGTGTCTTAACCGCTTGACCAAGGGGCCTTACATCTGGCGGAGAAGGAGGGATTTGAACCCTCGCGCCGGTTGCCCGACCTACACCCTTAGCAGGGGCGCCTCTTCAGCCACTTGAGTACTTCCCCAGATTGGCTCCGAAGGTAGGACTCGAACCTACGACCATCGCATTAACAGTSSRKTGCTCTACCACTGAGCTACTTCGGAATGGTGGGCCTAAATGGACTCGAACCATCGACCTCACGCTTATCAGGCGTGCGCTCTAACCAGCTGAGCTATAGGCCCACAAATTGGAGCGGGTGAAGRGAATCGAACYCTCATCATCAGCTTGGAAGGCTGAGGTTTTACCACTAAACTACACCCGCAATATGGTGGCTCAGGACGGAATCGAACCGCCGACWCAAGGATTTTCAGTCCTTTGCTCTACCGACTGAGCTACTGAGCCACATTGAATTTGTGCTAAGCTTTGAATCTCTTTGTCAGCTTCTTTCGTTCAGTCAGTCACGTACGTTAGTACGCTCCTTCCTTTACTCAATTGCTTCCTCGACCTTCTTTGCTTATCTCAAATTCTTAAAGAATTACTTAATAAAAATGGCGGTCCCGACGGGAATCGAACCCGCGATCTCCTGCGTGACAGGCAGGCATGTTAACCGCTACACCACGGGACCATTTGGTTGCGGGGGCAGGATTTGAACCTGCGACCTTTGGGTTATGAGCCCAACGAGCTACCGTGCTG
>NZ_JBFUJC010000248.1:0-4683 GCF_056401595.1 Paenisporosarcina sp. P4_E4_2
CTTGTACTTTAGCAAAATTTTCGTTTGCCTGCATCATTTCCAGTACAGCCAATCCATCCAAGTGAGGCATGATAATATCTAGCAACAATACATCTGGTAAGTCATTCTCCATCATGGTAAGAATGACTTTTCCATTTGGAGCTGTTGTAATTACTTCAATTTGAGGATGACTTGATAAATAAGATTCTAGTGTTTTTACTAATTCTTTGTTATCATCTGCGATTGCTACTTTAATTTTTTCCATTAGTATTTCCCCCTTAAACGTCTCGCGAACATGGATGTTTGTTTTTACGGCACATTCTCCCAATTTCACACTGCAAAGTTAATTCGACATATTGTTAGTAAATCCTTTTAAGATTTGAAAAAGGAGCACATAGTCTGATGATTTAGACATTTTTCGTCTATTGTCAAGTTTTTCTAACAAAATGTCGAATAATCGTTATATACATCATAACAAATACGCAAAAAAATACCACACTTTTTACAGTGTGGTAAAAAATTTTTTCATGGATGTTTTTTCATCATTTCTTGTATTGGGATGGCTGCTCCTTTTACAGGATTGTCCACCACCATATGTGTAATGGCTCCAGCAAATTTTCCATCTTGAATAATCGGAGATCCGCTCATTCCTTGCAAAATGCCGCCAGTCTTTCTAATCAATTCTTTATCAGTGACGATAAACTGGAAAGTTGTTTCTTCCACTTTGATGATTTCGATATCATAAGCATTAACGTCATTACCATCAATTGCCGTTAATAGCTCAGCATATCCTTTCTTGATATGTTTCGCTGTTAGCGTTGGAATTGCATCTCCAGTTTGCAAGTCCGATTCAAGCAATTCCCCAAAAACACCATAAACGGTATTTTCTTTCACGTCTCCTGCTTGAACATGAACAGATGCCTGTTTGGCGATTTTGTACCCTGGATTACCAGGAGTGCTTTTGTGTATGCGGGCTATATCTGATAAAAAAATTGATCCACCTAAAAATGGTGGTGTTTCAGAAATTTGCTGATCCACTATTTGATGTCCCAATGCACCATATTCTTGGGTTTTTGGGTCAACGTATGTGATGGTACCAATCCCTTCAGTGTGATCGCGAATGAAAGGAAGCATACTTTCTAACTGATCTGTTGATACTAATACAGATTTTCTTTTATTTTCACGAAGAATTTCAATGGATACTTGTGCTTCATTCGCATTTTTACTCATTTTTTTCCAATCGTCAATTGAGCCGATGGAATTTTCATTAAATGAGACTATTTGGTCTCCACTTTTAAACCACCACTTGTCATTAATCAGTACATCATGAACAAATGTAGGTTTTTCTAACTTCAATTGCACACCTATAGACTGTCCAAGCGGGATTAAAGCATTGTCATTTTTCTCAGCCCATGAATGAGCCGGGAAGAGAATCAAAAATCCCAAAAACATGGTAACAATCCTTTTATTCGCAACACATCGCATATTTCACCTCCATTTAACGGGATGTTCTTACTATGTGTCTGAACAGCATTGTTATGAACGGTAAATTTTCGAAAAAAAAAAGCACATGCTGTAGCAGCAGTGCTTCATGATTCTATACATATGATATTTTTTTTCGTTGCTCGGCAATCGACAATAATTCTGTTGCATGGTCTAAAGTCAATGATGTAATTTCTGCACCGGACATCATACGGCTTAACTCCTGGACACGATCTTTTCCAGTAACTTCCGTTAACTTCGTCATTGTCCGTTCGCCCATCACTTGTTTTTCAATCAATAATTGCTGATCGGCCATTGCAGCTACTTGTGGCAAATGTGTAATACACAACACTTGTGAAGAACGAGAAATGTTGGCAATTTTTTCGGCAATCGCCTGAGCAACTCGTCCACTAACACCTGTATCCACTTCATCAAAAATAATGGATGTAATGCCTTGATGTTTTGAAAAAATTCCTTTTAGGGCAAGCATCATTCTAGACAATTCCCCGCCCGAAGCAATTTTGGAAATCGGTTTGGCAGGTTCACCAACATTGGTTGACATATAAAAAGATACATCATCTTTTCCGTTTTTATCAAACATGTTCAGTGTTTTAAAAATCACTTCAAAAGTAGCCTTTTCCATAAATAATTCACGAAGTTGAATCACAATTGCTTCGCTCAGCTTTTTCGCTGCTTTTTTCCTAATTAACGTTAGTTCTTTCGATTCTACTTCCAAGTCTTTTTCCACTCGATCCAGTGCTTTTTGACGTTGTTGAATTCTTTCATCGCGATTCACGAGACCATCCAGTTCATCGCCAATTTTTTGTCTATATAAAAGTATTTCTTCAATTGAATTCCCATATTTTCTTTTTAATGACTGAATGGCTGCTAATCTTTCTTCAATGACATTTAATCGTTCTTCATCAAATTCCGATTCATCCATCACATTCTTTAGTTGGTAGGACATTTCCTGTAGGGAATAGAAAGAATTCGAAACAAGCTCAGCCTGCTCTTTGTACGTCTCGTCAAAAGAAGCAATATCTTCAAGTTCGCTCATGGCATTTCCAATCCAGTCCAAGCCTTTAGACTCGCCGTTTAAGGCTTCATATGCCGCAGAGATACGTTCGAATGTCTTATGGAAGTTTTGAAATTTCTTGCGTTCGAGTTGAAGATCTTCATCTTCATTTTCAATTAATTGCATCGCATCAATTTCATTAATTTGATATTGATATAAATCGATCCTCTGTGCAATTTGTTGTTCATTGTCACTGACAGAAGCCAATTCTTTTTTTAACTTTATGTACGTCTGGTAAAGACCGTTATAACTTTCTTTCGCTCGGTGAAGTTTACTTCCCGCAAATTGATCGAGCAAGGAAATATGGAAACGCTCGTCCATTAATTCTTGACTTTCGTGTTGTCCATGAATATCAATCAACGAGCCACCAATTTCTCTTAAAATGGCTATAGTCACCAATTTCCCATTTACTCGACAGACACTTTTCCCATGATCATTAATATCTCTTCTCAAAATAACAGAATCATCGTCTACTTCGATTCCGACTTCCTGAAGCTTATGAAATACGGGATGTTGTGGATTTTGTATAAAAAACAAGCCTTCAAGCTCTGCTTTTTTAGCACCGTGGCGAATAAATTCCTGAGAACCTCTTCCACCTGCCAGCAGGTGTACCGCATCAATAATGATGGATTTACCCGCTCCTGTTTCCCCAGTCAGCACCGTCAAACCATCAGTAAAGCTCACCGATACTTCTTCAATAATGGCAAAGTTTTTAATTGATAATTCTTTTAGCACAATGCATCACCTCTTTTAAAGCATTTCGAGTAGTCTTGTCCGAATGATATCCCGTTGATCGGTATCTTTACAAATAATCAAACACGTGTCATCGCCACAAATTGTACCCAGGATTTCTTTCCAGTCCAAATGGTCAATCAATGAGCCAATGGCATGTGCATTCCCTGGCAATGTTTTCATTACTAGAAAATGACTTGCTCCATCGATGCTGACGAAAGCATCAGTTAATGCACGATGCAGTTTTTGCATTGGATTAAAACGCTGATCCGCAGGTAGGCTATATTTATATCGACCATCCTGCAGTGGTACTTTGACTAAATGTAACTCTTTAATGTCCCTGGAAACAGTTGCTTGCGTCACATTGTATCCGGCATTTTTAAGGATTTCCACTAAATCATCCTGTGTTTCAATTTCGTGATTGGCTATTATATCCCGAATTCGTATATGTCGTTGCCCCTTGTTCATCAATGGTCACTCCTAAAATGAATAAATATGCTTAATTATTCATATCGTACCATTTACGGCTCTTGCGTACAAGAAAAACACGACCTACAATGTAGGCCGTGTCATGATAGTTGTGAATGTGCTTCACGCACAATTTCTTTTAACTGTTCCTCTGTAAAGGTTGTTTCATTTTCTTCCGTCGCGATTAAATGGAAAAGGAATTCTATGTTCCCTTCCCCACCTGTAATCGGTGAAAACGAAGCATTTTTTAGAGTAAAACCGGTTTGTTGTGCAAAGTTCGCGATTGTTTCAAGCACATTTATGTGGACTTTTGAATCGCGGACGACACCTTTTTTTCCGACATTTGCTTTTCCTGCTTCAAATTGAGGCTTTACCAGTGCAATGACATCACTGCCAGGTACAAGCAAAGTTTTTAATACAGGCAGAATTAGCTTCAATGATATAAATGAAACATCGATTGTCGCGAATTCAGGCATCCCTTCTGCAAGGTCGGCAGCTGTTACATATCGGAAATTGGTACGTTCCATAACCGTGACCCGTTCATCTTGTCGGATTTTCCATGCAAGCTGATTATAGCCAACATCCAGCGCATAACAGTGGCGCGCTCCGTTTTGCAGGGCACAATCCGTGAAACCACCAGTTGAAGCTCCAATATCGAGCATCAGTTTGTCTTTTACATTCACTTGAAAGAATTCCAATGCCTTTTCAAGCTTCAAGCCGCCTCTGCTGACATAGCGTAATTCATTACCTTTTACCTGCAAAGGTGAATCCATTGCGATTTTTTCACCTGGCTTTTCCAAACGAAGTTCATTCGTATATACGGTTCCCGCCATAATTGCACGTTTTGCTTTTTCTCTTGTTTCACAAAGTCCACGTTCCACTAGAAGGACATCGACTCTTTCTTTTGGGGTTTTTAWCATAATACGTGAGTACCAGCCTTACCGATC
>NZ_JBFUJC010000249.1:0-4660 GCF_056401595.1 Paenisporosarcina sp. P4_E4_2
GTACTTTTTATTATTAATTAAGTTGAGGTGTGTACCAATGAAAAAACAATTTAATAACCAAAACCGTATGTTAGAAAGTTTTGGTGATCAATTTCTTGTGATTTGCCCAAATTGCAGTAAACAAGCAAAAGTTTTATCACTTGGAGAACATYAACCTTATCAAATAGACGTAACTAAAAGATTTACTTGTTTACATTGCGGATTAACTAAGGATATTGTACCGAAGAAAAATAACTTCAACCAAAACAAAATATCATATGAGAAGACTTTTAAAGAAGGTTTTATTAACATTGGGGGAGCATTTGATTGGTATTTTGGATATCCTCTTCTCTTACAAATTCCTTTCCGGGAACATATTTTGTGGGCATATAACCTTGAGCATCTTCAATATCTCAAAAACTATATTGAAGCCGAACTAAGAGAAAATCATCCGTATTACCTTAGCGTGGAAAGTAGGTTACCTTTATGGATGAAGTCAGCTAAAAACCGGGATTTAATTCTTAAAGTAATTAAAAAGTTAGAACAAAAGATAATATAAAAATAATATGGGTCGACTTATTTAATTGCTTAAGAATCTTCTCTTATTCAACTAACGGGTGCTTTAGTAAAAATCCTTGGGCTGCTTTGGTAGCCCTTTTTTCTTTTTCAGCTAACGGGGCATGTTAGCGAAAGAATAACTTTTATCTTATCCTAAAATAAATATTAAAAGAGGCATTTAAAGTGGTTAATATTTTTGTAGTTGTTTGGGTTGTAATAACATTACCCATTTTTTTATCTGTCGTTTTTGGGATTTTTAAACCGATTGTAAATGCTGATGCTACTGGTATAAGTATGATTATTATTGCTTTATTAGTTGGTGTCTTGGATGCTTATATTGGAGTTAAATTAATTGAAAAGAAAATTCGACCTTGGCTAGAAAAGCGAAAAAGATAAACATTTTTCTTATTGAACTAACGGGGCAGGTTAGTTGAATAAGAACGAAGGATATTGAGGAGGGCTTTATATGAATTTTCCAACTGAATTAGACGGTGCTAAGGTAATACTTATCACTACAAATTCTGTTTCTAATCAATATGGGATAGTTGGAACAATCAACGATATAAACGAGATAATTGATGAATTATCTATTACTGCTATTGCTATCTGCCAGTATGAAGGAAGTAAAGAGTTTTACTTATTCTCTTGTGATGCAGAATGGGAAGTAATAGGAGACACAGTTTATTACACCTTTAAGGAAGCAATAGAGAGTGCTATGAAAGATTACAATGTAAAAGAAAATGATTGGCTGATTATATAGTCTTCTTCAACTAACGGGGCAGGTTAGTTGAACAAGAATGCTAAATTGAATTAATTGTAAAGAGGCTAAATTGGGGAGTGAAACATGAATATAATCCTTTGGCTTGTAAATGCTGTTATGTTATTTGGTATTTGGTTGTTTGCTTCTGTCTTTCTGTCGACAGGGGATGAATGGTGGTCCTTATACACTTTTAATATGGAGGAAATATCTCCTTTCAATCTAGAAATATCTTGGCTAAAAGTCTTTATATTTGGATTCATTTCTTTGGTAATTTCTTTCTTCCTTGTAAAGATAACTTCAGTAAAAAAATAGCAACTTATTTCTTCTTCAACTAACGGGTGCTTTACTTCATTAAGGAGTGAAGCCTTTTTTCTTATTGAACTAAAGGGGCAGGTTAGTTCAATAAGAGTGAAACCATTTTTTTGGAAGAACGTAAAAATACATAAGATGAGGGGGAAAAGATTTGAAGAAATTAAATTTCGCACTAATGTTACTTATGCTTCTTGCAATGACAGTTTTATTAGCCTATGATTTTTTTTCGCCGTTCAACAACTTAATAATCATTCCAAAACCATTGCTTATCACTTTGATAATTATTATTGTGTTAGCTAGTATTTTTTCTAATAGAATCCAAAAAGAGGACTCCATGGAAATATTACGTTATCAAATCATTACCTTACTGTATCTGTTTATGTTAGTCGTTTTATTTACTATCTTAGGTGGATCTTCACACATAGGAATTACTTTAAGAAACCCACTATTATGGATTGTCATCGCTATTAGTGTTTTTGAGATATTCCAACAAAAGAAAAAACTGAAGTTAGCGAATTAAATGTTCTTCGGGTGCTTTACTTCATTAAGGAGTGAAGCCTGTTTTCTTATTGAACTAACGGTGCAGTTTAATAAAATAAAATGGGGGTGAATTTTTGAAAAGAAACAAAGTAATAATTTTCATTATATCTGTGATTTTTTTATTGTGCTTAGTGTGGATTTTATTTCCTAATAAAAGTGCAGAAGTAAAAAGTTTCATCTATGAGATAGAGGAAAACAATGACGAACTTATTATTGAAGTTAACTATCAATTCACTAACAATACAGGCAATTTTAGTTATGTAACTATTGTTTTAGACAGTTTTTTTTATGAACGACTTAAGAATCCAGAATCTATTGAACCCATTTTTTTAAACGGTGTAGTATCTGGTTCTACAAGAATAATTATTAACAAAGAGGACTTAACTTCAGACTTTATTGAATCGTTAAAATCAAAGGAAAGAAATCCTTTTCGTGCTATAAGTATAGGTGAAGAAATTAGTTTGTAATAACTTAACTAACGGGTGCTTTAGTAAAAAAAACTGTCAAATAAATGCGCTTGGCGATACATTTCCAAGCACATTTTTCTATACAAATTCAACCAATAACTTTAAATATTGCCTTCTTATTCAACTGACGCAGCAGGTTAGTTAAAGGTGATTTTTCAAACAATATCGAAGGTAATGTAAGAAGGCAATTTTTAATAAAGGGAGGTAATTAATTTTGAGAATAAAATTTTTATTTTTAATATTAATTTCGTTATCACTTTTTGTAGGGTGTTCGAACAACAATAATGAAGGTAATGTCAAAGATAGTGAGAGTTACGGAGAGATCAGAGCAGTTGTAGGGAATTACATCGATGAGGAAGGATGGGATTATTCCAAAGAAGACTGGGAAAGTGCATCAATAAAGAAAACGATTGCTGATGATAGGTATAAAACTTTAGATGAAAATTATATTGGCAAAGAAATATTAATTGTTACTTTAGAAGATGCAATAGCTTCACCATCAATATTTGTTGACCCTAACACCAATAAGGTAATTGGGCATATGCCAGGTGAATAAATATGGTTTTTCTTCTTCAACTAACGGGGCAGTTTAGTTTAATAAGCAAAATGGATTTATGCTTATTTTAAATAGAAAATTTATTTAAAATTGGAACCTCAATTGTTTCAAATGTATTAAAGTAAAGCAGCAGTTTAGTTCAATAACCAGTTTAATGAGAACGACTTAGTGATAATACTAAAACAATTCAGACTGTATGGGAGGTAACTTATGAAAAATTTATTTTTAGCAATTTTAGGGGCAGTAGTAATGTGGTTAGTACTCAGTTTCATTACAAAAGATTTTGAAATGATTTCTTTAACTACACTTATTATTGGTATTGTGCTTGGATTTGGGATTGGTAAGAAAGAGAAAGAAACTTCAGAGTAACAGATTTTTTGATTGTTTGAGGGTACATACTAAAGGACTAACGATTCTTTTTGTCATTAACGATATTTAACTAACGGGTGCTTTAGTTGAAGAGCATTTGGTTGCTTAGGCGGATCATTTTCTTATTGAACTAACGGGGTAGTTTAGTTGAATAAGGATGTGGAGAAAATAATAAGAAATTAGGGGTAAAAATTATATGAACTTATTTGTTAGTACAGATAGTTTAAATGCTCTTCCTTCCCGTAACGAGTTAAAAGAGGTGATGTGGGAAAATGCTAATAATATTTCTCACGCTTTTGATTTAAAAGAATTCAACTGCCTGATGTTATCTTGGGATAAATGGCTAGATGATAACAGATGGAGGGGGTTAAACAAATCGTTTGAACATATTAATTTTGAAATCACTAAAGAAAATGGAGTCTTCGTTAATATTGCAGATGATGCTTTATTTGTAGATAAGCGTGCATTTTATRAAGGAATAATATTTATTTGTGAGAAAACAAGTGGAAAAATCAGTACGGATGAATTAGTTTGGCACCAACCAAATGAGTTCAGATTAAAATTTAAAAGTTACCTAGAATGCTCATTTAATGAGGCTGTGGAAAAGAGTTTTCTGGAATTAACTTCTTAACTAACGGGTGCTTTAGTAAAGGATTACAGGCTGCATTTAGTAGCTCTTTTTTCTTATTCAACTAAAGCTAAGCAGCAGGTTAGTAAAAGGAAGTAATGATAATTGAATGTACAGAATATGATTTGATTTTCTGAACAATTTTTTAGGGAGGTATGAACATAAATGGATTCAGCTCATATAGTAAATAAATTAAAGGAAAAAGGTGTGGAGTTTACAATAGGATTAAAGGAAAAAGAAATAGATGAAATAGAGAAATTATACAACATTCAGTTACCACCAGACTTAAAAGAATTCATTATGTTTGCCTTACCTATATCGAAAGGATTTGTAAACTGGATCGATAAAAGTAAAGAAAATATTGAAAGCATAACTAACCGATTGAACTGGACATTAGAAGGCATTATTTTTGATATTGAACATAATGATTATTGGTTGAGTGATTGGGGAAAAAAGCCTTCCTCATTAATAGATGCAGTAAATATTGCTAC
>NZ_JBFUJC010000250.1:0-4646 GCF_056401595.1 Paenisporosarcina sp. P4_E4_2
GTCCTCAAACATCATTTGTCATTGGAGCAAGCGATGGAGTGCTTTCAAACATAGGTGTGAATGCGATTGGTAAAGGGGAAGTGGCCGTTACAATCGGTACTAGTGGAGCCATCCGTACGGTCATTGACCATCCACAAACAGATGAAAAGGGACGCATCTTCTGCTACGCATTGACTGAAAAACATTGGGTCATTGGCGGGCCTGTAAATAATGGAGGTATGGTGCTTCGATGGATCCGAGATGAATTTGCCTCTGCAGAAGTGGAGACAGCGAAAAGACTTGGCATTGATCCATATGAAGTGTTAACCAAAATAGCAGAACGTGTAAGACCAGGTGCAGATGGTTTGCTGTTCCATCCATACTTGGCAGGTGAACGTGCACCGTTATGGAATCCTGACGTTAGAGGTTCATTTTTCGGACTGACGATGTCCCATAAAAAAGAACATATGATTCGGGCTGCCCTAGAAGGTGTAATTTATAATCTTTACACCGTATTTTTGGCATTGCTTGAAGTGATGGATGAACCGGTCGTTCGAATTCAGGCAACTGGTGGTTTCGCAAGATCAGATGTTTGGCGCCAAATGATGGCAGATATATTCGATCTTGAAGTTGTTGTTCCGGAAAGTTATGAGAGTTCTTGTCTTGGGGCATGTATTTTAGGACTTTATGCTACAGGTGAAATTGACTCGTTTGATGTGGTTTCCGATATGATTGGCAGTACATTCAAGCACACTCCTATAGAATCCGATGTACAGGAATATAGAGAGCTGCTACCCATATTTATTAATTTGTCCAGAGTTTTGGAAAGAGAATATACAAGTATCGCTAAGTATCAAAGAAGGTTAATAAAAAATAATAACTAAGAAAATGGGGGTATTGTCATGCCGTTAATTATTGTTGCAATAGGGATTGTCTCGTTACTTATTTTGATCATGGGCTTTAAATTGAACACATTCGTTTCATTGATTATTGTTGCATTTGGGGTTGCATTAGCTTTAGGTATGCCGCTTGATAGCATTGTTGCATCCATTGAAGGTGGACTTGGCGGTACGCTTGGTCATTTGGCATTGATATTTGGACTGGGTGCTATGTTGGGAAGATTGATTGCTGATGCAGGTGGTGCACAACGCATCGCGATGACCCTGATTGATAAATTCGGGGAGAAAAGAATCCAATGGGCAGTGGTAGTGGCTTCATTCATTATCGGTGTCGCTTTGTTCTTCGAAGTAGGATTAGTGTTATTAATTCCAATCGTATTTTCAATTTCTAAGCAATTGAAAGTGTCCATTTTACACTTGGGAATTCCGATGGTAGCTGCGTTATCCGTAACACACGGCTTCTTGCCGCCGCATCCGGGCCCGACAGTTATTGCCGGTGAATACGGAGCGAATATCGGTGAAGTATTGCTATACGGCTTCATCATTGCGATCCCGACTGTAATTATAGCGGGACCTATATTTACGAAAATTGCACGACGAATCGTACCGAACTCATTCAATAAAACAGGTGATATCGCCTCACTTGGTGAACAAAAAACATTTAAGCTTGAAGAAACTCCTGGTTTCGGAATCAGTGTATTCACAGCTATGTTCCCGGTCATCCTAATGGCCATTGCAACAGTCATCACAATGGTGCAAAAAACAAATGGCATTGAAGATAACGCTGTATTTGCAACTGTTCGTTTTGTTGGGAATGCTTCAACAGCGATGCTTCTATCATTATTGCTAGCAGTATATACAATGGGATTGGCACGCAAAATCCCGATGAAATCCATCATGGATTCATGCTCTAGTGCCATTGCAAGTATAGGAATGATGCTACTGATTATCGGTGGTGGTGGTGCGTTTAAACAAGTGTTGATTGATGGTGGAGTCGGTGATTATGTAGCTRAATTGTTTAGTGACAGCACACTTTCCCCAATCATTCTTGCATGGGTTATTGCTGCCATTTTGCGTATTTCTTTAGGATCAGCAACTGTTGCTTCATTAACTACTGCAGGCTTGGTTATTCCGATGTTAGGTGCAACAGACGTCAACTTAGCGTTGGTAGTTCTAGCAACTGGTGCAGGTAGTTTAATAGCATCACATGTAAATGATGCTGGCTTCTGGATGTTTAAAGAATTCTTCGGTTTAACGTTAAAAGAAACGTTTGCAACATGGACATTGCTTGAGACCATTATTTCGGTATCGGGATTACTATTCATTCTATTGTTAAGTTTATTCGTATAAGAAGGGATTGGATTAGATATGAACAACACGATTGGTGWTTTAGGTCTCGGTGTAATGGGAAAGAGCATCGCGTTGAACATGGCTAGTAAAGGTGAAAAGGTAGCAGTCTATAACTATACGAGAGATTTAACGGACCTACTCTTGCAAGAAACAGAACAAGTGAATGGCTATTATAGTGTAGAAGAATTTGTTCAGTCTCTGCAATCTCCAAGAAAAGTGTTTCTTATGGTTACTGCAGGTGATATCGTAGATTCTGTCATTCAATCATTAGTACCTTATCTGGAACCGGGAGACATTATTATGGACGGCGGGAATTCTCATTTCGAAGACACGTTACGCCGATATGATGAATTGAAGTCCAAGGGAATCGACTATTTAGGCATAGGGGTTTCTGGTGGTGAAGAAGGAGCACTAAAAGGTCCTTCTATCATGCCTGGTGGAGATAAAGAAGTGTATGAAAAAGTGGCACCTATTCTGACTAAAATTGCCGCGCAAGTAGATGGAAAGGCTTGTTGTGCGTATATGGGGCCAAAAGGCGCTGGCCATTTTGTGAAAATGGTCCATAACGGTATTGAATATGCGGATATGCAGCTCATTGCGGAAGCGTATTCTTTCTTGAGAGAAAGACTTCATATACCTCTAGACGAAATTGCAGATATCTTTGAAACGTGGAACCATGGGGAATTAAAAAGCTACCTGGTTGAAATCACGTCGGATATTTTAAGAAAAGTGGATGAAAAAACAGGTTTGCCACTTGTGGATGTGATTCTAGATAAAACGGGACAAAAAGGGACAGGAAAATGGACGAGCGTGCAAGCCATCGACCATGGTATTCCTGTTACCATCATTGCGGAATCGCTATTTGCCCGCTACATTTCCCACCAGAAATCGGAAAGAGTTCATGCTTCAACCATATTAGCTGGGCCTAAACTGGCGAATGAAGATTTAGATCGGGAATTGTGGATTGAATACGTAAGACAAGCATTATATATGGGGAAAATTTGTGCTTATGCACAAGGGTTCGCCCAATATAAAATGACTTCAGTACTGAATGACTGGAACTTGCCGTTAAAAGATATCGCACTTATTTTCCGTGGTGGTTGCATTATTCGCGCTGAATTTTTAAACACAATCAGTGAAGCGTATGAAGAACAGTCAACGACAGATAATTTATTGATTGCTCCATACTTTGTTGGAAAAACGAAAGAATATCAAACAGGTATGAGAAAAGTTTTGGCTGAAAGCACGATGTCTGGCATGGCTTTCCCAGCGCTGAGTGCAGCGCTCGCCTACTATGATGGCTACCGAACGGGACAATCCAGCGCCAATCTATTACAAGCACAACGTGATTATTTCGGGGCACATACGTATGAACGTACGGATATGGAAGGCTCTTTTCACACGAATTGGAAATAAATAAGTTTAATAAGCAAGAGACGGCTGAAATTTTTTGTTCAGTCGTCTTTTTCTATATTTTGATTCAACTCGCTAATACTCCGATTGACAGTAGACCCAAGAGAACATCAGCAATCCAGCGATTTTATTGACTATTCCCAGATTGGGTTGTCCAATAAAAAAGAAAATCGTTGAAACGCCTCCCTTTCCGCGGGCGTTGCCTCAGCCTCCTCGCTTCGCTGCGGGGGGGTCTGCTAACGCCTATATCAGCATAATTCATTGCTACTGCAAAGACAGCAAGTTTTGGAGCTCTCCAAGCATTTCATCCCCTGGCTAGTCATTCTCATATATCTTTCCGATTCAAACCACCTGTGATATGATGACAGGATAATAAAGTGTGATTTTAATCAAGGGGTGTTTAATATGTATCCAGAGATACATAAGATCGATTTAGTGCAAACGGTATTAAAAAATTGGAAAGGCTTTTTCATCCCATATGAGATGGCATTATATGAGTTGAAGAGTGATTTCAATATTATTGATCTTGAATGGAAATCGAAACACGGATACTCTCCCATTGAGCATATGAAAACACGCTTGAAAACTATTATGTCATTGGTTGAGAAGATTGAAAATAAAGAAATACCGCTGACTCAAGAATCTATTAAACAAGAAATACGAGATATTGTTGGAGTCCGAATTGTCACTAGCTTTATTGATGATGTATATTTGCTGAAGGAACATATCGAGCAGCGTGAAGATATTCGCATGATTCGAGTAAAAGACTATATTAAAGAACCTAAAAAGAGTGGCTACAAAAGCCTTCATCTTGTTGTAGAAACGCAAGTCATCTTATCTAATGAAGTGATATGGGTTCCCGCGGAAATCCAAATCCGAACATCCGCTATGGATTTTTGGGCATCAACAGAACATAAACTCAACTATAAATATCAAGGTGAATCGATACCAGAAGAAGCTCAAAAACAATTAATTGAGCTATCCAATGCTTCCTCGTTACTGGAC
>NZ_JBFUJC010000251.1:0-4645 GCF_056401595.1 Paenisporosarcina sp. P4_E4_2
TCAATAAGCTTATTGTTTTATCATCATTTACTATTGTGCAATTTTCGTGTTTGAGGAGGATTGGATTCCAGTTTTCCCTCTCAGGATGATTTTCGTTTAAATTACGGCGATACCGCTCTCTCAACTCCATGATAGGGATACCATCTAAAGCAGAAATAACGGAGCCTACAGTTATTTTTTTTTCATTTTGTACAGAAGTAACATAGAGAAGATTTTCAAATCGACGTACCTTAAAACCTCTGTCTTTCCGCATCTCTTTACTCTTCTGAGTACGAATAAAATGAATGTGATTATCCTTGAAATCAATAAGATAATCCTTAACTAATTCAACAAATTCATCAGGTGTAAAAGAACTCCTTTTCTCCAGCAGAATACCTCTGTAAAAGTCCGGGTTATCCCACCCGTGTTTGTCTTGGCAACCCGAGTAATCTTTACGCATTATTGAAATGATTTCTTCAAAAACTTCACCGTACATTTTATTTTTATTCCTCCTTTTACAATCGCCCATCCCCGAAAAATGACCCACTTATTTGTTTTACTAAACTGCCCCGTTAGTTTATTAAGAAAAAATGCTTCACTCCTTATTGAAGTAAAGCACCTGTTAGTTTAAGTAAGATACTTCACAAACTTTAATAGAATTGGTTATTTATTTAGGACTTAACACTGAATTAGTTGAAAATTTCTCCCTAAATTTAATTAGAAACTAAATAAAGCCACCGCAATAACTAATAAAGATACTGGTATAAAAAACATACCCCAACTATTTTTACCTTTATTTTTAAATTCCTCTATTCCTATAATTGCAATAAAAATTCCAAGCAATAAAGATGATATTGGACCATACAAAAAATCTTTTGTAATTAAGCCGTATGCTGAAAGTGCTATTACAATTAAAACAAGAATTATTTTAATAATTTTCAACTCAATTCCCCCTCGAATTATTGAACTAAACTGCCCCGTTAGTAAAAACACATCCTATGTCTATAATTCTATTAAGTTGGCAATAATCCTTTTAATATTACTAATTTAGGGGGAATGAAATTGTTACTCTCAAAAGCATGGGCTTCGTTTGAAGCTGATAAGCGAATAGAGGGCTTCTCGCCACAAACGTTGAAGGCTTACCTGTTACAGTCTTTGCTACTAATTGGTTATTTTAAGGATGTAGAGATGGAATTACTGGATACAAATCAACTGAAGGAATATCTCGCTATATCCGGCAAGCATTTAAAACCGGCCAGTCTTGCACATCGTATCCGCTTTATGAAATCATTTTTTCGTTGGTGCCATGAAGAAGGCTACCTGAGTAAAAATCCAACTTCCAAAATTAAAGAACCCAAAGTAGGGAAGCGGATACCCAAGTATTTAACCGAACGGGAAATTGAACACCTTCGTGAATCCTGTCATTCCCCAATGGAAAAAGCGATTTTTGAATTCATGTTTTCTACCGGTTGTCGAATTGGAGAAATAGTTGCGTTAGAAAAGAACCATATTAATTGGTCCAATCAATCCGCGATCGTTGGAGGAAAAGGCGATAAGGAAAGAGAAGTTTATTTTAATACACGTTGTGACATATGGCTTAAACGCTATATGGAAAGCCGTAATGACCATAATTCAGCCATCTTTGTAACAGCAAGACAGCCACATAAAATGAGTGTCGCCCAAATGCGATACATCATCAAGCGGATCTCCAATCGTGCGGAAATCAATAAAGATTTTCATCCACACCAACTGAGACACAGCTACGCAACTCATTTATTGAATAATGGAGCTCCTATTGAAGTCATACAAAGTCTTATGGGGCATGAGAAAAGTGAAACCACCAAGATCTATGCTCAGTTAAGTGGAAGGTTAAGGAAAGAGTATTATCAGAAGTACTTTTAAAAGTAAAAGGAGCAACGTCTTAAAATACGTTGCTCTACTTTACTAAAGCACCCGTTAGTTGAACAAGAGAAAATAGAATGAAATACTTTGATTGTTTTCATTTTTTCAATCCTCTTCCTCCTAACCCTTGTTCAATCCTTTTTCTATCAACTTCTTCTACCCAATCGTAGTATTTCTCATAAAGTGGACGTATTCGATCTGCTTCACGGGCTATAACTTCGCATCCTCGGTCGTCGTAGACAAAGAAAATAATGTCTTTTGTGATGTTCACTAAGAAAACATCGGGATAATCGATGTAGTACCTTCCGAACTTTGGTTTCAATGGAAAGTCTTCATTACTCGCTGCCTTAAGTAATTCATTCACACGTATGTCTCCTCGCTTACACAACAAGGAAAATTGTTGCAGCTCGAATTCTTCTCCTTCGTCCGACTCGAACGGATAAGGGTACGTTTTCACCTGAATTCGATTCAATTTATTTTTACACTTGAGAAACGGCTGATATACCTTCAGTTTTCTAGTATGTTTCTCTTTTGTTTTGTGCTTATAAACATTCGTCACGAAGAACAAGTCGTCATTTTGCTCAAACAACTCATTGAAAATTGTTGAGGCTTGCTTATATACAAGTCGAAAATAATCAAGATTGAGATCATCATTGTCTTTGAATTGATAGAGTTCCCCACCAAGTGAAAAGTGGATGCCAATGTCCCATTGATAATAAATGCTTGGGATTAATTCGACAGTTGGAAACCTCCCCTTAAGATAGTCCATTATGTTCATTTACTCATTCTCGCTTTCATTTAGATCGAATCCAAGGTATCCGAAAAAGGTTTGGATTTGTCTACATAAATAATCAATTTGATAATAATTATAACTTTGCATCTTCAACAAACCTGCCCCGTTAGTTGAACAAGATTAATTTTCATGGGAGTTATTCAATAAGAAAAAAGAGCTATCAAAGCAAGCCCAAGGAACGTCAAATAAAGCTCCCAGTTACTTGAAGAAGCCCTATTCCTTATACCAATTTTCATCAAATTTCAGGTCAGCAATTACTAAAAAGAGTCCTGATTCTTTTATGAATCGGACTCTTTATTTTTGTATATATCTAAGCATTTCCGCCGTAAAAAATGATTGCGGTTTATAATTCCTTTTCGGTTGTAGTCACAGCACAGTAATTTCTTCAACAAAAGTCCCCCCCAAGTGTTTTTAAAAAAATTATCACTCTTTCCTGTAAGTGAAGGCGAAAAGAACAAATACTCATCCGAAAATGAAAGCATCTGAACGTCTCTGCGGCTAGCACAGGAACAACGGCTGCGAGACAAGCGCTAGTACCCACATTCATGAGTCTGTGGGGTACCTTTGTTTACATGGCTTTCCTGTCCTCGATTTCCCAATGTTTCAAAGAAGGGAACGGATCATATGCCCATTCAATCCGGCCATTGAATTTATACATTCCATAGTGAAGATGAGGTGGGAACTTGCCTGAAGTCCCTTTCTTCCCGTACCCGGAACTTCCAACATAGCCGATGATCATCCCAGGCTCCACAATATCGCCTTCCTTGACGCCTTTATTGAAATGCGACAAATGGGCGAAGTAATGGTACGTATTATCGATATCGCGGATTCCGACACGCCAACCGCCGAAGTCATTCCAGCCCATTACCTCAATCACGCCATATGTTGTAGATCGGACCGGGACACCATAGGAAGCATACAAATCCGTACCTTCATGCATTCGGCGTCCGCCCCAGCCACGGCTGGAACCCCATGTACTACGGTAGCTGTAATCGTTTCCGACAGGAAGGGGAAAGGCATGTTGATCCAGGTCTAGCGTTTCAAAATGTTGGTAGATCTGTGCAATTATCATAATCTGCCTAACAGCTTCATCGCGAACGTAATAATCTTTAAGTGCCTTCTTGAAATCATTTTCGGAATGTCCGTATTTAATCAAGTAATTGGACAGCGTGAGCATCAAGTCGTCATTATTCTCTAGGTCTGCCTTGCCGTCCCCACTTCCGTCCATTCCATTCCCACCGAAAAATGAGATGGCAGAGGAAAGCCTATCGTTCTTGACCGGGTTCAAGTCACCCACCCAAAATGCATCTGAAAACTGAAGGGCAATTGGACCTTCCCTTTTTGTTAAATCGTTACGGACCTGCTGGATATTACGCTCATACTTGTCCACTGCCGCCAGAAAGTACCACGGCACAGAAGGATTTGAATAATGTTGGTAATAGCCCATACGCTGGATCAAAAGCTGTTCTTTGGATTGTTCGCTTTCAGCTGTAGCAACCGACGCCAAAGCGAAAAAACTCAACACCAAAAAAATCGGGTATCGAAGACTCTGGAACAAAAATAAAACCCTCCTTTTAGCAACACATTACATAGTTTCTCCTTTTCATTTATTTTCATGAATCATTTAGTTGAAATGAAAAAATTGCCACCTGCAGGAGGGAAAAAGTGAGCTAACTAAAGAAAGCCTTGACTGAATAATGTACAGATTCCAACTCGCAATTCACTTTTTTCATCAGCATCCCAGAAAAGGAGAGTGAGGACAATTATAATAATCACTGTTCTAATGCTAAGTAAAAGGAAATTGGCGATTTGATAAACATAGTTCGACCAAAATTTCCCTAAAGCAGGTCGAATTTAGTGAGCGCTATAAAGGTATAATTTATTGCTTAAAGTAAAAAATATAATGGATGTGATACTTGATAATAATTGGATTAGGGAAGTGAAGAATTGAAGGGAAAGTATGTTTTAGTG
>NZ_JBFUJC010000252.1:0-4630 GCF_056401595.1 Paenisporosarcina sp. P4_E4_2
GCAGGCTCAACAGGTCCAGATGAGGCAAACCAACTATTGCTATCCGATGAAATTAAGTGGTGGTAGAAAAAAGTAAAAATCAAAAGGAGTGACGAAATATGACAGTTTCATTTGATTTCACCAATGTTTTATCGTTCATGAAAAACAGTGAACTTGAAAATCTAAGTGAATTTGTAAAACAATCGCATAATCAAATTCACCAACAAACAGGACCAGGTTCTGACTACTTAGGGTGGGTTAACTGGCCACTTACCTACGATAAAGAGGAATTTGCCCGAGTGAAGCATGCTGCTAAACGAATTCAACAACAGTCAGACGCGCTGATAGTTATTGGTATTGGTGGCTCTTATCTAGGGTCTAAGGCAGCCATAGAGGCTTTAGCACATACGTTTCATAATCAAGTCAAAGAGAATACACAAATATATTTTGCTGGACATAATATTAGCTCGACCTACATCGAACATTTACTACAAGTGTTAGAGGGAAAAGACATTTCTATTAATATTATTTCCAAATCAGGGACAACTACAGAGCCTGCTTTAGCATTCCGTATTTTCCGCACATTTATGGAGAAGAAGTATGGGAAAGAAGAGGCAAAGAATCGAATTTATGTGACTACCGATCAGAGCAAGGGTGCTCTTCGGAAGCTTGCGGTCGAAGAAGGTTACGAAACATTTGTTATTCCGGACAACATAGGGGGACGTTACTCAGTTCTGACGCCTGTTGGTTTACTGCCAATCGCAGTAGCTGGTCTTAATATTGACCAAGTGATGGATGGAGCAAAAGCTGCATACCACAAATATAATGATCCCGTTCTTGCTACAAATGAGAGTTACCAATATGCCGCAGTAAGAAATATTTTCTATAATAAAGGGAAATCAATAGAATTGTTTGTAAGCTATGAGCCTCGTCTGCACTTTGTAGCGGAATGGTGGAAACAGCTTTTCGGAGAAAGTGAAGGGAAAGATGAAAAAGGTCTCTTCCCAGCTTCAGTTAACTTCTCAACGGATTTACATTCGATGGGCCAGTATGTTCAAGAAGGGCGTCGTCTTTTCATAGAAACAGTTCTACAGGTAAAAAACTCTTCAATCGAACGTATCATTCAAGAGGACGTCGACAATATGGACGGTCTGAATTTCTTAACTGGAAAAACAATGGATGAAGTGAACAAAAAGGCAGCACTCGGAACTACCCTCGCTCACATCGATGGAGGTGTTCCAAATTTGTTAATAGAGCTAGACGAACTCAATGAATTCACCTTTGGGGAAATGGTCTATTTCTTCGAAAAAGCTTGTGCAATAAGTGGAACTTTACTCGGTGTAAATCCATTTGACCAGCCAGGAGTTGAAGCTTACAAAAATAATATGTTTGCGTTACTTGGCAAAGATGGTTTTGAAAAAGAAAAAGAAGAACTAGAGAACCGCCTATCCATATTAGGTTAAAAGGAATGAGGTAAGGATATGATGAAACAACAAATCGGTGTTATTGGTTTAGGCGTGATGGGATTGAATCTTGCGCTCAATATGGAAAGTAAAGGCTTTTCGGTATCTGTCTATGATTACTGGACAGATAGAACAGAAGAATTATCCAACAAAGAAGCGAAGGATAAAAATATTCACGGTACTTACAGCATAGAAGATTTCGTCGCTTCATTAGAAACACCACGTAAAATATTATTGATGGTTAAAGCTGGAGATACAACGGATACGGTCATTGAGTCTCTTATCCCTCACCTTCAACAAGGCGATATTATTATGGACGGCGGAAATTCATTCTTTGAAGACACGAATAGACGTACAGCTAACTTAAAAGAAGTAGGTCTACATTTCATTGGTGCCGGAGTTTCGGGTGGAGAAGAAGGAGCTCGTAACGGCCCTTCTATTATGCCAGGCGGATCAAAAGAAGCTTATGAACAGGTTGAACCAATTCTTAATGCCATTTCTGCTAAAGTTGATGGAACTCCTTGCAGTACCTACATGGGACCTGATGGGGCAGGACATTATGTGAAGATGGTTCATAACGGAATTGAGTATGGAGATATGCAACTGATCTCTGAAGCTTATTTCATCATGAAACATGCTCTTGGTCTTTCAACTCAGGTATTGCATGAAATATTTGCTGAGTGGAACAAAGGCGAGCTTGATAGCTATCTTATCGAAATCACTGCGGACATTTTCACTAAGATCGATGAAGAAAGCGGAAATCCACTCGTTGATCAGATTTTAGATGTTGCCGGCCAAAAAGGGACAGGAAAATGGACAAGTCAAAATGCTCTGGATTTGGGTGTTTCTCTCCCAATCGTTACAGAGTCCGTATTTGCACGATTTATTTCTTCTGTTAAGGAAGAGCGCGTTGCAGCAAGCAAAATACTTAAAGGCCCTGAGTCGAAAAAGTATGCAGGGGATTCAAAAGAATTGATTGAAGCGATTCGTAAAGCTTTGTATATGAGCAAAATTTGTTCATATGCACAAGGATTTGCTCAAATGCGTGCAGCATCCGAGGAGTATGGTTGGAACATTCCTTATGGGGATGTAGCTATGATTTTCCGCGGAGGTTGTATCATTCGTGCACAGTTCTTACAAAAGATTAAAGAAGCTTTTGACAAGAACAGCGACTTGCCTAACCTATTAGTTGATCCGTACTTCCAAGAAATCGTAGGAGAATATCAGAGTTCCCTTCGCGAAGTACTAGGCTTAGCAATTCAACAAGGCATTCCAACGCCTGCTTTCTCAAGTGCATTAGCTTACTATGATAGCTATCGTACTGAGACATTGCCAGCCAATCTTATCCAAGCACAGCGCGATTACTTTGGTGCACATACCTACCAACGTACAGACAAAGATGGCGTATTCCATACTGAATGGTCAGCTAAATAACGATAAACAAAAAGCATCTGTTGCCGAAACAACTCAGAATCGTTTCGGCAGCTGATGCTTTTTCATGTCGATTGTACGTTTTATGCGAAAACAAAAAAATGCCCGTAAAGACATTCTGAGTTTTAAAATATTTTATTAGAATGTCAATTCAACTGAAATCAGCTCTTTACCACTACTTTCGTAGATTTCTCCATTCCCCAAAACAACTTCGAATGGTGWATCTTTTTCATTAACTTCTTTTAAATGAATGACTACATCCCAAACGACTATATCCCAATATCCTGAGCTTGCAACAGGGAGGGCAATTTGATCACCATTCTTAAATTTAAGAATCACCTTCACCTTTTTCTCCCCCCTCCCGTTTTACTATTATTCTACGTAAGGAAATCGATTTTATTTAGGTAAACAAAAAGAACGCCCAGGTGGACGTCCTCTAAGTCGTGTTATTTCAACACTGTATCTATTTTTTATGGTTTAACATGATAGAGCATCATTAAAGATATTTCACCTCTGAAAAGTTTTTAATAAGTAGGGATTCATCTATATGATTCCCTGTTCTCTTATCAACATAAGTATTTTTTTCATAATTCTCCCCCCTTAACTCTTTAATCTAACCCTCACCGTTAGTTCAATAAGAAAAAGCTGCTCATTCATTATTATGAGTGCATACTTGTTTCGGGTTGGTTCTGCGCTCCCTACAAAAAAAGAATCCGGAACAGGTAGCGAGGGATGCCTGTTCCGGAACATGGTTAAAAATTATTGCCAGCTGACCGTGCCGATGCGGTCAATCTTGAATTGCATAGAACCCGTCGGCTGGATATAGAAATACATCAAGTTTTCACCGTTTACAAGTGGGCCTTTATAGCCTGGGGCAAGTTGGGCAGTGAATTTTACCAGGAATTCCACTTGGTTGTCGCTGCGGTTTACTTCAGTCATTTTTTGGAATTCGACTTTTTTGATGCCTTTTCTGAATTCTTCCACATTGAATGTGGAAGAGGCCAGGAATTGTTCTTTTACTACTTTGGCATCAACCAGCAGATAATTGAAGAAGATGAAAGCAGGATTCACATTGCCAGGAATGTCGAGATCACAGTATGGAGCTTTGCTTACTCTCCACCCCGCCTTGTCTTCGAACTGGTATTCGACGATGTACATAAGCACATCACCTGATTCGCCAAATGGCACAGTTACGCGATAGAACTTCGTGTCTTTCACCGTTTTTATGAATTCGACTTTTGATTTTGCCCATTGAGCCGTCGAACCTCCGTCCGCTTCCAATTGGGCGAGTTTGCCTTTGTATTCGATTATTCCACGCTCTTTGAAGAATTGCTCTGCAAGGGCAGGCGTCATGGATTGTTTCAAGTAAGCTATCAGTTCATATTTCGTGTCTATGTCGCTGGATAGATAACGGTAAGTTTTACCGTCGTGGCTGAATGTTTTGTATTCGCCTTCACGGTAAGCGCCGCCCTTTTGGATATAACTTTCCGCTTTACCATATTTCGTTGCCAGGTCCAAAGCTAGTGCATCGTTCATGACATTGTTGATATCAAGTATAGGTTCCTTGCTAATCCGCCATCCGATTTTTTTGGTGTATTTATACTCCACGATATAGCTTTGCGTGGTCTTTGAATCCCCAACAGGAACCGTCAAACGAAATACTTTTGACTTGCTTTCGGATTTGATTAGTTGAGCTGTGGCTTTTGTCCAGTTCAGCAAAGAACCACCATCAGCCTCGACTTGCGCAAGTTTTCCAT
>NZ_JBFUJC010000253.1:0-4625 GCF_056401595.1 Paenisporosarcina sp. P4_E4_2
GAATACACCGGAAACCCCGTCACCTGATAACACGAAGAAGTTTATTGAACTACTTAGCCAGTATCAGACACGACTGGTGATGGTTGGACATACCCATGTTAACGATGTGGCACAAGATACCATTCCAGGTGCTAACCATGTAACGACTGTTTCAAGTGCTTATACGATTGATCAGTCACCGAACGGATTCCGGATGGTTTCTTTCCAGGGCGACCACAAGAATGCAAACTATAAGATGTATGACGTTAAACAAAGCGCATCGATTGTCCATCCAGCGGCCGGAAGCGATGTTCCAAAGGGCAAAGTGGACATATTGGTAAATGCCTATAATACGACAAGCAATGTCTCTAAAGTGGAATACAGAGTAGATGGCGACTCATGGAAAAAACTGAAACAAAGCAGCGGAATGGCCTGGTTTACCCAATGGAATGCTAAAAAAGCATCAAAAGGCAAGCATGCCATAGAAGTTAGGGTAACCGACGATGCAGGAAAGGTTTGGGTTAAAAACAACACGTTCAACATCGTAGACTCTCAGCCTATCTCACCTAAGGGCGGTTCTGACTGGACGATGTTCCATGGCAATGCCCAGCATACCGGAGAGACAAAAGATACACTCGAAGCGGGTATGCGATTAGGTTGGACCTACCGGACACCAGGTACGATTCTTACCTCCTCCCCTGCCATTGCAAATGGAATGGTTTATATCGGGACACGTGATGAAAACGGCACGGACCAAATTGCTATCCATGCGGTTGACCTGGAAACCGGCCTAAAGAAATGGGCAGTAAAAGCAGATGCCCAGGTCCAAGCATCCCCAGCAGTAGCAGACGGAGTCGTTTATGCGAATTCGATTCGCGGCACACTCTATGCGATGAATGCAAAAACCGGGGAAAGGATTTGGGAAAAATCCGTTGGCAAGGATCAAGTACAGAGATCCTGGATGTATTATTCTCCAACAGTAGCCGATGGAGTCCTATACCAGGCATACAGCACAGGCAGCGGTGGTGCAATCATGGCGCTTGATGCCAAAACCGGCGAACAATTATGGAATGCTCCTTTAGCAGGCGGCTGGATCGTTGAATCCACACCTGTAGTACAAGATGGCAAGGTATTTGTTGGTGCAGACGGCGGCTGGCTGATCTCTCTTGACGCTACTACAGGCAAGGAAATCTGGCGCAAAAAACCAGCAGGCGGCTGGATGCACTCCATGCCTTCCATCTCAGATGGCCGTGTGTTTATGGGGTACCAGGGCGGTTTAATCGTCTCACTCGACGCCTCGACAGGCAACGAGCTATGGCGCTATAAGAGCTCCGATAAATCCTACATTCATGGTCAGGCAACTGGTTCCTCCCCTGCTGTAGCGGATGGAGTCGTCTACATGGGATTCCCTGACGGAAACGTTGCTGCAATAGACGCGGGCACAGGTTCTTTAAAATGGAAATATCGTACGGATGGCGGAATCATTTCATCAGCGGCCGTTAGTGGAGAAACCATCTTCATCGGTTCCAACGACGGAAAGCTTTATGCGCTTGACCGAATAACAGGACAGCCATTATGGCATCATGAAATTGGAGCTTGGGTGGCATCTTCCCCTGCGATTTCAGGAAATACGCTTGTTGTTGGTGCTCATGATGGAAACCTTTATGCATACACACCTGGAGGAAAATCTGCCCAAAGATGGCCGCGAGTAACTGGTAAGGTGACGGATGCTGATACCGGAAAACCGGTATCCGGTGCGACCGTTGTAGCGACCGATACCGAGGGGAACCGCCAGACTTCAGTAGCCAATGCTGATGGCCAATACCTAATCGGATTAAAGCCAGGCAAATATACTCTTTCTACAAAACGAAGAGGGTTTCATTCAGACACTTCTCTTACTGTCACGATGGTAGAGGGGAAAAATGAAACGAAGGAACTAAAGCTAAACGCTATCACCGAGCCGATTGCAGGAGAATCTCAGGAAGCTCCAGATTTTCATGCAGGAAGCACCCGCTTGGACGCAACAACAGGCAACCCGTACCATTACATCATCAATAACAAGGTAGAGGCGACCATCTCTACACAAGTGGCTGCCAATAATCAGGCAGGTACTTTCCAGCCAGGATGGCTAGGCGACCTTGCCCTACAGGATGATAATGCCATGGAAACCTTGGATTGGAGCGAGTTAATCCTTTCACCGACTATGAATGATCCACAAGTTCCATGGAACCGTTCTGGAGAATGGCTGTCTCTTCCTAAAATCGAGACCTTAGGAAACGCAATAAAAGCTTCCGGAGAAGCACAAATTGATCCGTCCATCAAGACGTCGGTCACCTACCAATTGCTTCCGGATGCACCGGTGGCCAAGCTAACCTTGGAATTAGAAAATACCGGAACAAAAGATTTCAAAGGATACTTCCAATATTTACTCGATCCAGACAGTTCTGATGACACGGCAATAGTTCCAGGTTTTGCAAACGTTAATCCCGGCTTCAAGACTTCCGGATGGACGGGGAATTATGTGTATGATGGGCCTAAAACCGCTATAAACAGCCCGGCACATGGGATTGCCTGGGTCAAAGACAAACCAACTGGGATCAGTGCCTTCGGTTATATTTTCGGTGCCTCCTTTGATGCAAGTGTAGCAGCAGGCGAAAAACGGACAATCAGCTGGTACCACATCACCGACTATCCTGCCGAAGGAACGAACCCCGCAGCTAATATTGAGCGGTGGGCAACACAGCTGGAAACATTGGATCCAAATGCAGCAGAGTAATCTATACATCCACTTTTACTTGACTGTTTTATAGTTTGATAGAATACTCATTAAATTGACCCTAATGAAAAGGAGTGCCGGAGTTTTCGGCACCCCTTTTTTAAGTGAATGTTGGGCAGTAAATGTTTTATTTGAAAGGGGATGCCCTTGCACATTGGTTGACATACTTCCGGATGAGGAAGTGATCACCTTCAGTTAAAAGTTGAACTAGGGGACATCAGGAAGGTAAACAAAAAAACCGAAGGCGCGACAACGCAAACGGCTTAAAGAAAAGAACGCCCCCTATTGCCACTCCGCACTAACCCGCCATAATCACCCTCTGCATTAACTATCAAATGCTACTATAGTGAAGTCATTAACTTCATTACCATTAAGAAAAAGCTCCGTGTAAAGGCAGCTTAAACTAAGCAGTTAGCCATCCATGTAGCGCAAAACCAGGCTACTACACAAGATGCTGTTTTTAAATAAAGTCACGATGTTTTTAAAAAAGACGCGATGTTTTGAATAAAATCGCGACGTTTATAAAAAAGTAGCGATGTTTTGCCCCTTTGGATCTGTTTATATAAAGGGGTGTTTTTATAGTGAAAAGTGAAAAGAAGTTCTGAACGGAAAGCGCGGATTAAGGAACTATTGAGTAGCAATAAAGTTACTCAACTAAAGGGCCATTTAATTGAATAAATCTAACCGTTTCTAGAGGAAACGGTTAGATTTACGAGAGAAAGTTTATTCACTCGTATTTTTTTAAAACAATAGCCGCATTATGACCTCCAAAACCAAATGAGTTAGATAGCCCCATATTTATTTTCACTTGGCGAGCAACAGACGGTACATAATCTAGATCACATAATGGATCAGGATTTTCTAAGTTAATTGTTGGAGGAACTATCTCTTCCTTTATGCTCATTGCTAAAGCAATTGCTTCAACTCCACCAGCTGCCCCTAACATATGACCAAGCATAGATTTATTAGCTGTTATTGGAATCTGATAAGCTAGCTTTCCAAATAGCTGCTTAATAGCCATCGTTTCAGAGATGTCCCCCACTTTTGTACTTGTTGCATGGGCACTAATAACATCAATTTCCTCAGGAGATATATTGGCATTTTTTAAAGCTGATCTCATTGCAAGATTGGCCCCTCTACCTTCTGGGTGTGTAGCTACCATATGGTGTGCATCTGAACTTGCACCATATCCAATGACTTCTGCATAAATCTTTGCCTCTCTACGTAAAGCATGAGATAAGGATTCTAAGATTAGAATTCCAGCTCCTTCTGACATGACAAATCCATCTCGATTTTCATCAAATGGACGACTAGCTTTAGTTGGATCGTCGTTTCTTGTTGATAATGCTGTAGCATTACCAAAGCTTGCTATTGATAAGTCTGTTATAGCTGCCTCTGTTCCACCCGCAAACATAACGTCAACTTCTCCAGAACGGATTAGTCTAAAGGCTTCTCCGATAGCTGTATTTCCAATTGCACATGCGGAAACAGGAGACATAGAAGGTCCCATGGCGTTCCATTGGATACTAATTTGTGCAGCAGCAGCATTAGAAATCATGGCAGGTACTAGAGTTGGGCTGACTCTTCTTGGTCCCTTCTGTCTAAGCGCATCAATATTTTCAATTAAGGTTTCAAGTCCCCCTATACCTGAACCTACGTATACGCCTAACCTTTCTCCGTCTATACGTTTGAGGTCTAACTCAGAGTCTGTCCAAGCTTGTTCGGCTGCAGCCAAAGAAAATTGAGAAAAGCGATCTAAACGTCTTGCTTCTTTCTTTCCAAAAATTTCATCTGCATCAAAATCTCGTATGACACCTGCAATTTTTGCCTTATGATTAGTAACATCAAATGTATCAATAAGGGATATACC
>NZ_JBFUJC010000254.1:0-4592 GCF_056401595.1 Paenisporosarcina sp. P4_E4_2
CGGTTGGTACTGGACTGGGTGGCGGTTTTGTCATCGATGGTCACGTTATGAATGGAGCCCACGGCGGTGCGGGGGAAGTCGGTCATATGATTTTATATCCGAATGGTCACGTTTGTGCATGTGGTCGCCCGGGTTGCAGTGAACAATATGTTTCAGGGACGGCGCTACGACGACTTATTGCTGAACGTAATATTGTGGATAATCAAAATCAGTTAGTGTCACCGAACCGAATGTTTGAACTTGCTGGTGAAGGCCATACGGAAGCATTAGCTATCACGAAAAAATTCACGGGTGATTTGGCTATTGTTATCAGTTCGTTACAGGCAGTCCTTGATATGGATTGTGTCGTAATCGGCGGCGGTGTTTCCGAATCGGCAGATGGATGGTGGTCTCACTTACTGGAGTCACTCGAACCGTTGTTGCTGAAGCCGTTGGAAGTAAGAAAAGCGACGTTTGGCAATGAAGCAGGTATGCTTGGTGCTGCTTTACTGGTATGGTCAGGCGAAGAAGAGAAAAAATAAGTAAAGGACGTGTATGGATTGGCAAAATTAGTGTTGGAAAACATATCAAAAGTTTACGATAACAACGTTACTGCCGTTTCAAATTTTGACTTGCATGTAGAAGAACAAGAATTTATTGTTTTCGTTGGTCCTTCAGGGTGTGGGAAGTCGACCACATTGCGTATGRTTGCAGGTCTTGAAGATATTTCGCATGGTAATTTTTATATCGATGGCAAACGCATGAACGATGTTCCGCCAAAAGAGCGTGATATTGCAATGGTTTTCCAAAACTACGCACTTTACCCTCACATGACGGTATTTGAAAATATGGCGTTCGGCTTGAAATTGCGTAAGTTCCCGAAAGATGAAATTGCAGAACGTGTAAAAAATGCTGCTGAAATTCTTGGTTTGGAACCTTATTTGGATCGAAAACCAAAAGCACTATCAGGCGGTCAACGTCAGCGCGTGGCACTAGGTCGTGCGATTGTCCGTGATGCCAATTTATTCTTGATGGATGAGCCATTATCGAACCTTGATTCTAAGTTGCGTGTTCAAATGCGTGCTGAAATTGCCAAATTACATTTACGACTGAAGACAACAACTATTTATGTAACACATGATCAAACAGAAGCAATGACAATGGCTTCACGTATTGTCATTATGAAAGATGGGCTCGTTCAGCAAATCGGCACGCCAAAAGAAGTATATGATAAGCCGGATAATGTATTCGTTGGTGGTTTCATCGGTTCACCTTCTATGAATTTCTTCAATGGAAAAGTCGTGAAAGGACATTTTGTGATTGGGGAAACTTATCTTGAAATTCCAGCTTCACATGCAACTTACTTAAAGGAGCAAGGCTACGAAGGTAAGGAAGTAATCTTAGGAATTCGTCCTGAACATATTTCAAATGAAGCACCTGTTGGATCACCAACTTTGCCTGTAAAAGTGGAAGTATCAGAACTTACTGGGGCGGAATTGATGGTTTACTCGAACATCGACAATCAAGAATTCATCTCAAGAATAGATGCAAGCAGCAATGTTCAGCCTGGCGATATAATCAATCTTGCATTCAACTTGGAAAAAGGACACTTCTTTGATAAAGAAAGTGAATTACGGATTAAGTAATATAAAGTAATTGAATAATATAAAAAGTGTTATTGAATGAAGAAACGTCATGTGATACGATAAGTTTACCTATCTGTGAAAACGTTTGCACAGATTCCTGAAAAGTTTATGCAAGCGTTTTCATATTTTAAGAAATGTTCTATTTGCTGGGACAATGAATTTTATATGTTTCGTTGTTTTCATATGGATGATGACAATGATATTTTAGAGCGTTTCGATTTCGTTCCAATATTTTTTTCAATACCCTCATGATTATGACCCTGAGCGTAATCATTCTTATCATCATTATCTCTTCGATGGCATCATACATACTTTCTCGTAAGAAAAGTAACGTTTTTTATGCAAGTTGCGTCTATGGTATCCGTTCCAATGAGTCATGATTCCATTGTTCTTCGTATTTTGGAAATTCAATATCAACATCGATGGGGCAAAGTTGAGACCCCTTACAGAATGATTAATACATATGAAATTGTTACAAATAGTCTTCATAAGTTTTCGACCGAGAGGGATCTTAGGAGAAGCGGCTGGTGATGTGAAGTAAAACAGGTAAGTTGAAAAAGTTAAATGAAAAATGAAATGTGCAGTTATCTTGAAAGACTGAAGGAGGTAAAGATTTGACTAGAAACTGGTGGAAAGAAGCAATTGTTTATCAAGTGTATCCTCGTAGTTTTATGGATTCAAATGGAGATGGCATTGGCGATCTTCAAGGAATCATTTCAAAATTGGATTATCTGAAAGATTTAGGCATTGATGTTATCTGGATCTGTCCGATGTACAAATCACCAAATGATGACAATGGCTATGACATAAGCGATTATCAGGACATCATGGATGAGTTTGGCACGATGGCCGATTTCACTCAATTGTTGTCAGAAGTTCACGGACGTGGGATGAAGCTGATTATTGATTTGGTTATTAATCATACGAGTGATGAGCATCAATGGTTTATCGAGTCCAAATCGTCAAAAGACAATCCGAAACGTGATTGGTACGTATGGCGTGACGGCAAAGATGGCAAAGAGCCGAACAACTGGGAAAGTATTTTCAACGGTTCAACATGGGAATTGGATGAAGAAAGTGGGCAATATTATTTACACATCTTCTCGACAAAACAACCTGACCTGAACTGGGAAAATGGTGACGTGCGAACAGCCCTATATGACATGATCAAGTGGTGGCTGGATCAAGGCATTGATGGTTTCCGAGTGGATGCAATCAGCCATATTAAAAAAGACCAAACGTTTTCAGATATGGAAAACGATACGGATCAACCATATATTCACGCATGGGAAAAATATATGAACGTCGAGGGAATCCAACCATTCCTTGAAGAACTCAAGCAAGAGACTTTTTCAAAATACGATATCATGACTGTTGGCGAAGCAAACGGTGTCAGTGTCGACGAAATCGATCAATGGGTTGGAGAAGAGAACGGTAAGTTCAATATGGTGTTCCAATTCGAACACTTGGGATTATGGGATGCTGAAGATAAGAAAACACTGGATATCCAAGGTCTTAAAGAGGTGTTGACGCGTTGGCAGAAAGGGCTAGAAAACAATGGCTGGAACGCATTGTTCATCGAAAACCATGATAAAGCCCGCATCGTCTCCACATGGGGGAACGACAAAGAGTACTGGTACGAAAGTGCAACATCCATCGCAGCTATGTATTTCTTCATGCAAGGAACGCCATTCATTTATCAAGGCCAGGAAATCGGCATGACTAATGTACAGTTTGCATCGATTGAAGATTATAACGATGTGGCCATCAATGGGATGTACGCTTCCAAAATGAGTGAAGGCAAGTCGCATGAAGAAATCATGGACATCATTTGGTCTTCAAGCCGTGATAATTCACGTACCCCGATGCAATGGTCGTCTGAACAAAACGCTGGCTTCTCAACAGCAGCTCCTTGGRTTGGCATCAATCCAAACTATGTTGACATCAACGTTGAAAACCAGTTGAAAGATGAACAGTCCATCTATCATTTTTACAAGAAAATGATTCAACTGAAAAAATCGCAGGATGTCTTTACGTATGGTACGTACGATTTATTGCTGCCTGATCACGAATACGTATATGCTTATTCGCGTACTTTGGGTGACGAACAAGTAATTGTCATTTCCAATTTGGGAGCAAACACCGTGTCCATTGAAAAAATGGCGGAGCGCGCATTTAAGTTCGATAACTTATTATTGGCGAACAAAGACGTGCAACCTCACGAAGAAATGAATAGTTTCGAGATGGCACCATTTGAAACACGTATATATAAAATGAAATAATAATGAACCTTCCCGAGTTGGGAAGGTTTTTTTGTTATGAGATGAGAGGTGTCTCAACAAGTGAAGTTGGTGTTGAGATGTGCTTGAGCGATAAATTTTGAGGTAAAAGGTGTCTATGAGATTTTTAAGAAGTCTCGAAAGGAAAGAGAAAGCACCGTCAAAATGAACTACACCTCCAATTGTTTGACACAACTAACAATTGGAGGTGCTATTTGTTGTCCATATTTATAGTGCACGTAAATATACTTAGCGTTTTTTGTTGGTAGGTTCTGCAGGTTTTGGGTCGACTTTATGAACATCTTTTCTCAGCATAAAGTAGGAGATAATGCCTGACACGACGGAACCGCCTGCTGCAATCAAAATACGTGTTGCAAGAGGAACCTCTGAATAATCTGTGCTTAAGTGCCATAACGAAAGAACTGCGACGACTACCATAATCGGAATGATAAATTTAAAACGTTTCATTTATGAATACTTCCTTTTTTCTTTTAAGTGTATCATACGTACTAGTGCGCGGGGGTGGCTATTCATTGAACTTTACTAGTGCGAAATCTCAGTCTGAGAAAAAGTTGGTGAAGTCGGAAAAATCATCACTCTGAAACATTCTTGAGCAGGCTTCGGGAAAAGAAAAAGCGACTGAAATTATATCTTCAGTCGCTTTTACATTAATTGTGCGGTCCAGCTA
>NZ_JBFUJC010000255.1:0-4565 GCF_056401595.1 Paenisporosarcina sp. P4_E4_2
GGATTATGAATTGCTCGATGAAGTTTACCAATACCTTCAAAGGTGGGTGACAATTGCCCAACACTTACTCGAGAGAATGTCTAAAAGTCAGCTTGAATCAACACATGCCGATAAACTAGTTGCTGCCGAATGGCAATATTGGTTGAACGAAATGAAAATCAAGACAGGTGAATGGGTCGATATTTTCCTATCTTCTCCTGCAGAACATTCAGTATGGGTGGAAATGGATCGCAGAAGCATTCCAGGTAGCCTGCAAGTGTATAAAAAACCGATTGACAGTACACAGGCGGTCAATGAAATATTTAACGATTGGAGAGGCAGTGCTGGCATCGTCTGGACGTCAGGTACGTTATCAGTCCCAGGAAATAATCGTTTCATCGTCAATCAACTGGGGCTTCCAGAGACGGTGTCCATAAAAAATTACTCTGCGCCAAAAGATTTTTACCAAGGAGCCAATTTATTCATTGTCGATGATATGCCGGATATTCAGCATGTCTCACAATCTGATTTTATCGAAGCAGTTGCCGATGCAGTCATTCAAACGGTTCTGATTACGGAAGGCCGATGTTTTGTGCTCTTCACATCACAGGACATGTTGCGAAAAACAGTCGATTTAATTCAAGATACAGGATTGCTTGAAGATTATATGTTATTCGCCCAAGGCATGACATCAGGTAGCCGCATGAAATTATTGAAATCATTCCAGAGGTTCCGAAAGTCCGTATTGTTTGGTACGAATAGTTTTTGGGAGGGTGTCGATGTACCGGGAGATGCATTAACTGCAGTCATCTTGGTACGGTTGCCGTTTTCTTCACCGGATGAGCCTGTATTCAAAACACAAGCTGACCGTCTGACCAAACAAGGAATCAATTCATTTACATCACTGGCATTGCCGGAAGCGATTCTTAGATTCCGTCAAGGTTTTGGCCGTCTAATTCGTTCATCAACCGATCGTGGCGTATTTATTGTCCTCGATCGCAGAATTGAGTCGAAATCTTATGGGAAAGAGTTTATTAGTGCTTTGCCAGATATCCCAGTTAAGAAAGTATCCCTAGAAGATATGGTCTTGGACCTTGAAAATTGGTATAATGAGAAAGTATGAGCGAAGAAAGTAGGGGTTACAAAATGGAAAGCAGAATTGAAGTAATATCAACAGTTACGGTTGACTATCAATCAGACTTGTATAAAATTGTGGACGCCTTGAATCGCACTTTGAAACAAAGAAATTTAATGTTTGGCCTGGCACTTGAAAAAGATAATCATGAGAAAGCCGTTTTCACAATTTATAAAACGTAAGGTGCAGAAATGAAAAAATGGTTTATTTTTATCAGTGTATTTATTCTTTCATTAACTCTTTGTATCAGCTTGTTTGTCATCTGGAAAGCAGGACAACCTTTCAGAAGCGCAAAACAGGATGCTGAACAATTGGCAATTAGTGAGAAAATGTTAACAGAAGTGACAGATTCACAGGTGTACAGTAGTACAAATACATATATTACTGTACTTGGAAACGATGAAAACGGAGAAGAAAAAGCTGTTTTTATTCCTTCCTCCAATCAAAAATTAAAAATTGAAGAAGTGCTTATGAAAGATGGCATTTCGAAAAAACAAGCCATTAAAACTGTACAAGATGAATTTGAAGTCAAAGAGGTGCTACATACTAAACTTGGCTGGGAACAAAATCATGCAGTATGGGAAATTACATTTTTAAATGAAAACGACAAGCTTAATTACGTTTATTTATTATTTGAAAATGGAAAATGGTGGAAACGTATATTGAATATGTAAAAGGGGACAATCGATGATGAAACCTATATTAGCTAACCGTGTTCAGACATTGACACCGTCAACAACACTTGCCATTACAGCAAAAGCAAAGGAATTAAAAGAACAAGGTATTGATGTGATTGGTCTTGGCGCAGGCGAGCCCGATTATAATACTCCTCAAAACATTTTGGATGCGGCATTTAAGTCGATGAATGATGGTTATACAAAATATACACCAGCAGGCGGTTTGCCAGCATTAAAAAAAGCAATTATCAACAAGTTACAGCGTGATCAACAAATCACATATCAACCGTCTGAAATTTTGATTGGTATTGGTGCGAAACATGTTTTATACACATTGTTCCAAGTACTATTAAATGAAAATGACGAAGTAATCATTCCCATCCCTTATTGGGTAAGTTATCCAGAACAAGTGAAACTTGCAGGAGGCGTACCTATTTATATTGAAGGTACAGCTGAACAACAATACAAAATCACTGCCCAACAAATTAAACAAGCAATCACTGACAAGACTCGTGCCGTTATCTTGAATTCTCCAAGTAACCCAACCGGGATGATTTACTCAAAAACTGAATTGCAGGAAATTGCAGAAGTTTGTAAAGAAGCGAACATCTGGATAATATCTGACGAAATTTATGAAAAATTGATTTATGGAGATGCCAAACATATTTCCATTGCTCAACTTTCAGACGATGCAAAAGAGCGTACGATTATTATCAATGGTGTGTCTAAATCACATTCCATGACAGGATGGCGTATAGGCTATGCAGCGGGCAACAAGGAAATCATTACAGCAATGACAGACTTAGCGAGCCATTCCACATCAAACCCTGTCACTACTTCTCAATACGCTACAATTGAAGCGTATAATGGTCCTCAGGACACAGTAGAAGAAATGCGTTCTGCGTTTGAATCACGTCTTGAAATTATTTTCCCGCAAATAGTAGCTATTCCAGGTTTCAAAGTATTAAAACCACAAGGAGCATTCTATTTATTTCCAGATGTTTCTGAAGCAGCATCAAAAACAGGTTATGATTCAGTTGACACATTTGTAGAAGCACTACTGACTGAGGCAAATGTAGCGGTCATTCCGGGTTCTGGTTTTGGAGCCCCATCAACAATTCGATTATCCTACGCAACTTCACTCGACTTACTTGAAGAAGCAGTGTCACGTATAGATACATTTGTACGATCAAAATGGCAAGATGGTTTGCTGTAATTTCTGGAGGAATTTATGAAAAAAATTATGATTCACGAAATGCCAAAACACTTAGGCGAAACAGTAAAATTAGGTGCTTGGTTAGCCAATAAACGTTCAAGTGGAAAGATTGCATTCTTGCAACTACGCGATGGTTCTGGCTTCGTACAAGGCGTTGTTGTTAAGGCAGATGTGGCAGAAGAATTATTTATCAAAGCAAAATCTTTAACACAGGAAACGTCAATRTACGTTGTCGGAGAAGTTACTAAAGATGAGCGTTCTTCGTTTGGCTTTGAACTTCAAGTGAAAGATATCGAAGTCATTCACGAAGCAGTAGATTTCCCAATCACACCAAAAGAACATGGAACTGAATTTTTGATGGATAACCGTCATTTATGGTTGCGTTCACGTAAACAACATGCCATTATGAAAATCCGTAATGAAGTCATCCGTGCAACTTATGAATTTTTCAATGAAAATGGATTTGCAAAAGTAGATCCGCCGATTTTAACAGGATCTGCTCCTGAAGGAACTTCTGAATTGTTCCAGACCAAATATTTTGATGAAGATGCATATCTTTCTCAATCAGGTCAACTTTATATGGAAGCGGCTGCTATGGCACTTGGAAAAGTGTTCTCATTCGGTCCTACTTTCCGCGCTGAAAAATCAAAAACACGTCGCCATCTGATTGAATTCTGGATGATCGAGCCGGAAATGGCTTTCACGGAATTTGAAGAAAATCTTGTGGTGCAAGAGCAATATGTTTCATACGTTGTTCAATCAGTCCTGAAAAACTGTAAGTTGGAGTTGGAGCGTCTTGATCGTGACGTAACGAAACTTGAACATATTCAAGCTCCTTTCCCACGTATTTCTTATGACGATGCCATCACATTCTTAAATGAAAAAGGGTTTGATGATATTCAATGGGGTGATGATTTTGGCTCACCACATGAAACTGCAATTGCTGAACATTATGACAAGCCTGTATTCATCACGCATTATCCGATTGGTATTAAACCATTCTATATGCAGCCACACCCAGAACGTGATGATGTCGTTTTATGTGCGGACTTAATTGCACCTGAAGGCTATGGCGAAATCATCGGTGGTTCAGAACGTATTCACGATTACGATTTATTGAAACAACGTCTTGCAGAACACGAACTGGATGAAAAAGCATATGCATGGTACTTGGAACTGCGTAAACAAGGCTCCGTGCCACACTCAGGATTCGGACTAGGATTAGAGCGCACAGTAGCATGGATCAGTGGAGCAGAACACGTCCGTGAAGCGATTCCGTTCCCACGCTTATTAAACCGTTTATATCCATAAACAAGAAAAGTGCAGAAGCCCACGCAAGCTCGACTCCGACGGTGGAAGGTACGAATCGAAAACCTGTTTTCGAATAAGTACCTGAAGCGGAGGTGCGAGCTGGGCTTCGGAACTAGACATGTAGGAAAGTAAAGAAAACAGCTAAAATTCGTAACTTGAGTTTTTTATCAATAATATAAGTACAAAGGAGAGTTCGGGTATGCAACAGCAACAGCCAGATCGGCTCCGTATGTGGACAGAGCAGGGA
>NZ_JBFUJC010000256.1:0-4537 GCF_056401595.1 Paenisporosarcina sp. P4_E4_2
AGAGGCTGAAGCTGAATTAAATAAGGTACTTAAAGAAGTCGGCTTAGCAGAATCAAGCATTGCCAGCGAAGTAGCACAATAAGAAAAAATCGTCCGATTGAACGGACGATTTTTTTATTTAACATTATGTCAGTTGGTATATATACAAATGTGAAGCCAGCTGCCTTTAAAAGGCAGCTTTTCTTAAGGAGTAATGAAATCGAATACTTCCCAATCCGGGTGTTATGTCTACTAGGAATGCATGCAGCACACTCGTTCAGCGATAGAATAGATATTTTACAGAACGCATTTTTTCTTCAACTAACTGGTGCTTTACTTTCAATAAGGAGTGAAGCCTTTTTTCTTATTGAACTAACAGGGCAGTTTAGTTCAATAAGAGAATGACTGTGTAATGTTGCTTTTGACACAAACAGTGCAACAGAATAATTGAAAAAACGAACACCAAAGGATGTTCATTAAGAAATTAAATCTTTGTTGGTGTATTGCCCATTGCAATAGAGATTCTATTCCAACTGTTTATCTGATTAATAATAAGAACTAGATCAACATATTGTTTTTCATCATAATGCTCTCGGACACGCTTGTATAAGTCATCAGGAACTCTTTTAGTAGGGATTAGAGTAATATGCTCAGATAGTTCGAGAGCAACTTTCTCTTCAGGTGTATAAAAAGAACATTCATTCCAAGCATTTAAACAATAAATGCGTTGTTCGGTTTCACCCATCTTACGAGCATCGGATGTATGCATATCTATACAGAAGGCACAACCGTTAGTTTGAGAGGCTCTAATTTTGATTAACTCTCTAGTAGTTCTATTAATTGTAGTCTGCTTAGTGTACTTCTCCATATCCATCATAATTTTCATACCATCAGGTGCAATATCATAATAGGGAACTCTTTGACTCATAAGGCAAGACTCCTTTGATTTTAAGATACTAGTATTATACCTTTATACGAAAATTAGCACTAAGATTTTGTTTGTATGACATTCAAAATCAAGAGGAACTTCAGTTGTAATTAGTTGCTTCACAGTTCGATGATGATATGCAAAAGTAGATGCTAAAGAGGAATAAAAATGTCTAGAGTTCGGTAAGATCCGGTTATGGTGCCAATTCTGAAAATCAGGACAGGTGTTTATCAATAGTTACGGCGCTGCCGGAGGAGTCCAAATGCCTTTTGGAGGATACAAAAAAAGCGGAATTGGCAGAGAAAAAAGCCATCTTGCCTTGAGCAATTACGTCCATTAAATAAGGGATCTAATATAACTAAAATATAGGGAGCGTGTCAGTATGTCAAAATACGTTGAAATTGGTTACCCAATATATGAAGGAATGCCCGTTTATCCAGGTTTGCCTGAAGTGAAATTAGAACCAAGAGAACGCTTGAACAAAGGAGATGACTGGAACGGCAGCGTATTGAGTATGTATCTTCATGCCGGGACCCATGTTGATGCCCCACGACATCATTTGAATAATGGCAAGGGAATAGACGCTATTCCTATTGAAGATTTTATCTATCGGAAGCCTTTGGTAATCGATTGCCCGGTAGGCCCTAACGGCTTTATCACCATTGAAAAGTTAGAGGAATATGAAGAGCTGAACGAAGCAGATATTCTAATCTTCAATACGAGTCATTGGAAACACCGGGATACGGATTTCGAGAAATACGCTAATAATTTCCCGGCTGTCTCCCCGGAAGCCGCCGAATATATCCGGACAAAATTGCCTAACTGCAAAGCTGTGGGCATTGATACGTTGAGCATTGAAAACCTGACAGAAGCAAAAGGAAACGGCTATTTTGTGCACCATGCCTTCTTGGATCATGAAAAGTATGAAGAACCAACGATGCTCATCTATGAAGACATCAATCCAGAGCCATTAATCGGCAAAAAGCTCATTTCTGCCTTTACAGCACCGCTTCGCATCAAAGATCACGATGCCTCTATCGTCAATATCGTCGTTGAAGTTGAAGAATAAAAGCCATTCCTGAATTCTGGCGGCCAAATTCTTTGTGTTCTTCAACCAGTGACAGGTTAGTTGAAGAAGGAATTATCGGCTATATTGAAGAATACTATTTTGAAAGAAGCCAGGAGGCCACAAAATGGAACAAACAAAAGAAGAAAAAAGTGAAATTTGGGAATGGGCAAAAGCACTGTTCATTGCATTTGGACTTGCCTTGCTAATTCGTTATTTCATATTTACCCCAATTGTTGTAGATGGAGAATCAATGGATCCAACTCTTGACGATGGAGACCGTATGGTGGTCAACAAAATTGGTTACGAGGTAGGACAACCAAACCGTTATGATATCGTGGTATTTCATGCAACTGAAGACAAAGATTATATTAAACGAATAATTGGTTTGCCAGGTGAACATGTTGCCTATAAAAATGATCAGTTATATATAAATGGAGAACCGCAGGATRAACCTTATTTAGAGTCTCGTAAAGAAGATTTAAACGAAGGTGAAGGTAGTTTAACAAAAGATTTTTCACTTGAAGAGAGTACTGGAAAGACAATAATTCCTGAAGGATACGTGTTTGTTATGGGGGATAATCGTGGAAATAGTACGGACAGTCGAATAATTGGCCTGATTTCAATGGAAGAAATCATAGGCAACACTGGAATTGTTTTTTGGCCACCAAGTGAAATAGGACTTGTGAAGTAATGTACGCCAATAACAAGCAAGATGAAGCAAATTTATTTATGTATAATCAACTCCAGATTCCTAATACTAACTAAGCTTTCGAAGCATAACATGGTGTGAGGTTAATCGCGATGAGATTTATTGCTTGGAGTGCAGTAGGAGCTGGGTAAAGTTATATGCCCTAGAGGATTCCACATTTTGGGGACTTTTATATTGAACCTCTTAGTTTTATTAGGTTTGATCTATTATATAAAAGGCTAATCAATTCATCGGTTTTAATGGAAAAATAAGGAGTACTGCACTTTTTTATTAAAGTAAGAACAAGGATTTTTTAATTGAGATAACTGTAGCAGAATAGTTACATTTGTAAATGATGGTAAAGAGCGGTGGATTAGTTATGGGAGAACATATTGACTCAAAAATAACCCGATGGGACGACAGTCATCGCCAATGGCCACTACCACATTTACCATGGATGTTGAAGCAGACTTGGAACGACCTTTTGTTTGCCCACTATCCTATTAAACTTGAGGTGTTACGAAGACTAGTACCCGATGTGCTAGCGATAGACTCTTTTAATGAAATGGGCTGGATAGGTGTAGTTCCATTTCATATGACTGGCATACGATTACGAGGCTTGCCGCCTCTGCCTGGTACTAATCGCTTTCCTGAGCTCAACGTCCGAACGTATGTAACGATTGATGGTAAGCCAGGCATTTACTTTTTTAGTCTGGATGCTACCAATTTGCTTGCAATAAAGACGGCTAAAACATTTTACCACTTACCATATTTATATGCTGATATTGTGGTGAAGCATAATGGACCTACCGTTGAATATGAAAGCAGGAGACTAAGTGACGATAATTCAAAATTGCTCTGTAGCTATTGGCCAATTTCTGAACCGTTTCACACAGCTAAAGGCACTTTTGATGAATGGATGTCCGAGCGCTATTGTTTATATACACTGAACAAAAGGGGAGTACCCTTACGATGTGATATTTTGCATCAACCATGGATGCTTCAGCACGCAGAAGCAGAAATAAGTCATAACACGATGTTATCCAGCCAGGGAATTCAAGTTGAAAGTGCTCAGCCTATCTTGCATTTCTCAAAAAAAATAGAGGTCCGCATGTGGACTTTAGTACATGCAATTGAGTAATCGATATGATGCTTAGGCACAATTTATATTCGAATTTGGGATCTTTTTTATGTTTAATTTAGATTTTGTACCAGATAACTGAGCGGGTTAGTGGAAGGGCTATTATTTTTGGTCACTCGGAGTAAAAAACAAAGAAGATAGCCACCCACTGAGCTATATGTAACACACTATATCATTAAAAGAAAAAACACCATCTCATAAGAGATAGTGTTTTTTGGAAGAACTCTTCGTTCCTTAAGAGTTCTCGAGGGTTTGGCACCCAATAAATCTGACTGTTTTGAAAACAAAACATTAACTTCAAACTAACAATCCAAATTATTGGAAGCCAAAACTACAATATGTTAGTGAACTTAAAGTTCACGACTGTTATCATAATAGAACATAATGCAATACAAAACAATGATTATTTTTACTCATAATATTTTAATCAAAACGTAGCCTATTAAAACCTCAACCTTCAAAAGAAAAACGATAGCCATTTCGTAATTTAACAGAGCCAAATAAAAAAACCGGTTAGTATACCTAACCAGTTTTACATCACGCCTGAGTTATTTGAAAGTGACCTTCTAGTTTTATTTACTACTTCTCCATTATATTCAAGCCATTTTTCTTTTTCTCGCTCTACTGCTCGATTTTGCCATTCAAACCAAACAAACGTACATTCACTACAATGATTGTCTACACCACTATTATTGTTCATATCTCTACGTGTAAATAAGGTCCTCTTAAGAC
>NZ_JBFUJC010000257.1:0-4505 GCF_056401595.1 Paenisporosarcina sp. P4_E4_2
GTAGATATACAATGTAGATATACAATTCCACCAATAACATATGCATAGGTTACAACTAATGAGTCTTCAACTTCTTTAAAAGGTTTACCGTGAGTAATTATGAAAAATAATATCCCACCAATAATCATTACGCTGCCTATGAGGTATTTATCCAAGAATCTAATTAATTTATTCATTTATATACCTCTTCCAGTTTGCAAGAAATCCTCTTGAACTAACCTGCCCCTTTAGTTGAACAAGAAAAAAGAGCCACTTAAGCAGCTCACTGATCTTCAACTAAAGCACCCGTTAGTTGAATAAGAATTTTTTATGTGCCTTGTGTTTGTGTTTTTAGAACTGAACAATCTTTACATAAATAATAGTAAATATTTATCTCACCTAATTGAAAATCAACGACTGAAATGAGTTCTTGTTCACCAAGGTCTTGTGTTATCGTGGCAATGTACATCATTTCTTTGTTACAAAACGGACAATCTAAATCCTCAGGAACCTCATCGTACAAAGGAGCACCCATCAATCTACACAAGTATTCTGAACCAAATAAATCAAAAGCTGCATCATAATTTTCTYCATTAGTTGGAATATCTTCGACCTTCATTTCAATAAGTTTTACATTTGTTCTCGGAAGTGGCACCGGTAGCTTATCTTCCTCATCCTGAATCCAATCATCCGTATTTTCTTGACTGATTAGTTGAATAGAAGTACCTCCATCACTTAACTTAAAATATTGAGGTTCCCAAACCATCGAACAATTCAAACACGAAAATAACGGTAAAACAGAAAGTTCCTTAGTTTTTAATTCAGTAAGCCTATCATCATTTAAATCAAAATGGTTTTGATTCTTGGCTCAGGCGTAACATGGATGAGATGAGACTGCCCATCCGGGGACTCATAAGAGAACGATGTCGGCACTCCTCCAGCGAAAGTAATGATCCTAAGTCTATCWGTACTAATAATGGACATTGCTACTATCCGTGAATACTTATTATGTGAACTAAAGCATCTCTTCGGAGGTGCTTTTTATTGTCTTGAAAAAGAAATTGAAGAAATACGAACGTTCATGAAAACAGGAGAATGAAACATTTAGGCGCTCACAAATTGTGGGTGCTTTTTCTATCTTAGATGACAAACTCCTCTTTAAGCTCAATTTTTGTCTTTAGACAGTGTTAATATATTTATAGTTATCCACTGAACACCTTAAATTGTCACTCAAAAGTCATTTTAAACAGCTACAATGATATTTATTATTCTATTTTACGCGGAGGAAAGTAAATGAAAAAGCAACATTTAATTACCACGATTACAATTATGTATACGGCTCTTACTTTATATTTTATGTTTTTCTATTTTAATCGCCTAGATCATAGAAGTAATTACATGGATGCAGGTTATGAATTTCTAATTATTCCATCAAGCGTCCCTTTAAATTTCCCTAGTTTCCGGTTTTCTTGGTTGTACGACTTTGGAAATATAGCGGCATTCATCCCCTTTGGTATCCTGTTTCCTTTATTAAAACAAGTTAACTTTGGAAAATTTATAGGCTGGTTTATTATCGTAATTCTTGGATTAGAAATACTACAACCTTTAATGTATCTCGGAACCTTTGATGCTGACGATATTATTTCAAATACAATAGGTGCAATAATAGGCTATGTTGTCTACAAAGTTGGTTTCACATCAAAATTGACTTGTAGGAAGCTCATTGCCTCTTGCTCAGCTGCTATTCTACTGTTAGTTTGTGTAATGTGCGTCTCTGAGATTTTAGATAAGCGCGTAAGTTCTAAACAACCTTTACAGCATATCGAGGAAACGAAGGGGAAGAAGCCACTAATGAAAGATATTCCACACTTCACTATAGCTGGCGATACAATAGAACCCCAATTCAACTTGTACAGTAATGAAGGGAATACTAGCCAAACCTATACTTATAATGTTGAAGGGAAAGAAGAGCTAATTTTTTATCTAAACCTTGGCATTCCAGATACTGAGGAATTTAAGGGTAAAGTAACCATATATACGGATGATGGTGTAAGAATTCAAATAGATGAGGAATACTTAACAGAACCAGGAACATTGGAAATGCCATTAGAAATCCCACTATTTTACGAGACGAAAGAAATGACCATAGTTATTACTGGTAACATAAAACTATGGGATGTAGACTTCACAGAACTAAAGCATTGGTGGGAGTAATCTAGTGACTATAGCGATGTATTACTGTGGCATACATTTAAAGGGATTGGATGTGTCCAATCCCTTTAAGTTCATAAAAAGCCGACCTTATTATGTTAGGCTGCAAAAAGTCCCTTTCCTCTAACCGCACTTACTTATGGTACGGTTCACCGTGATGTATCTCATTGAGGTTTTTCTTATTCATTTAAGAAATATAGTATAAAGTAACAGTGACCGGTTCGTTTCCATTTCAGAAATCGGTCACTTAAACCCATTAAAGTTGCCGCTTTTGCTCTTTTTCCTTGATTCAGGCTTCTACCCCATCCAAAAACAACAATCATTTAGAAAACAGCCTTTTTTAAAAACCCTAAACGTTTTTCCTATTGGTAGCACAATTTTTCCGAAGCATATGTTTATCAGGATCGCTTCTGAACCATAGAAGGATAGCAAAGCAAGTAACAATTCTGATACAGCAGCCTCTGATAGGTTGTTATATACAGAATAGGAAAGAAATATTTTCAAATTCCCTAGTTCATTATTTTAGATGTTCATTTAGAACGTTCTCTTCCAGGACATCAAATGTATCGCCATACACTTTGATAATATGCTTTTCTCCCCATGTACATAGTGAATTTAAGATACCTTGTAAGCTCCATCCATATTCACTTAGCTCATACTCCACTTTTGGAGGAATTTGATTATAAACAATTCTATTAATGACTCCATCTACCTCTAATTCACGTAATTGTTGGGTTAACATCTTCTGTGTAATATCTGGCATAAGACGTTTCAATTCACTTGTTCGTTTCTTACCGTGTGTTAAATGGCATAGAATCACACATTTCCACTTTCCTCCTATCACTTCTAGCGTCGCTTCTACTGAAATATTGTATTTCTTTTTCTTCATATATAATTTCTCCTCATGTATAGGAACTTAAAAGTACCTATAGTACTTTTAAGTGCGTACTTCTCTACTTAATTCATATGTACCATAATAGCATTTATCGGTTGAGTTTTAATGTAATTATTTTTTAGTTTACTTAAAACAAGATCGTTCATACATTACCAAATTATTAAGGAGGAGAAAAATGCCTTTAGATAAAAAACAAAGTACATTAGCACTGTTAGCCTTAGCTATTAGTGCATTTGCAATAGGAACAACAGAATTTATCAGTGTAGGCCTATTACCATTAATAGCGAATGATTTACAAATATCTGTTACGACAGCAGGCTTAACAGTTTCCTTATATGCATTAGGAGTAACATTTGGGGCACCTATTCTAACATCCATTACCTCTAGTATGTCACGAAAATCATTACTACTTTGGATTATGGTTATTTTTATTATAGGCAATAGTATTGCTGCTAGTGCGACAAGCATTGGTGTGTTACTTGTTGCTCGTGTTATTTCTGCCTTTTCACATGGAGTTTTTATGTCCATTGGCTCTACCATCGCTGCAGATTTAGTACCGGAAAATCGAAGAGCTAGTGCCATATCCATTATGTTTTCAGGACTCACGGTAGCAACTGTAACAGGTGTACCATTGGGAACATWAATTGGACAACAATTTGGTTGGAGAATGGCCTTTATCATCATCATTGTCATCGGAGTTATAGCCTTAATCGCGAATAGTATCCTGATTCCATCTAGTTTACGAAAAGGTACTCGTACAACGTTTCGTGATCAGTTCAAATTAGTGACAAATGGTCGCTTATTACTTTTATTTATGATTACTGCCTTAGGTTATGGAGGAACATTCGTTGTCTTTACTTATCTATCACCGATACTACAGGAAATAACAGGATATAAAGAAGGAACAGTTGCTGTGATTCTTCTTGTATATGGTATTGCGATCGCTATTGGCAACATGGTGGGTGGAAAGCTGTCTAATCACAATCCGATTAGAGCATTATTTTACATGTTTATTATACAAGCGGTGATACTATTTATCCTGATGTTTACGGCACCATTTAAAATAGCAGGATTGATTACCATTTTCTTAATGGGGGTTCTAGCTTTTATGAATGTACCGGGATTACAAGTGTATGTGGTCATGTTAGCAGAACGATTTGTACCTACTGGAGTAGATATGGCGTCGGCCATCAATATTGCTGCATTTAACGCTGGAATTGCAATTGGATCCTACTTAGGTGGTATTATCACAGACTCTATTGGACTGATTCACACCTCTTGGGTAGGAGCACTTATGGTACTGATAGCTGCCATCCTTGCAGGTTGGAGTGCATCCCTTGAAAGAAAAGACCAAAAAGGGGATAAATTGAAGGAGGTGGTTTCCTAAGTAATAAATGTGTGAAATCACCAAATATAGAAC
>NZ_JBFUJC010000258.1:0-4490 GCF_056401595.1 Paenisporosarcina sp. P4_E4_2
GTCGAAATATTAGGGAGACGAAAACAATTTCAATGGTTACTTAGTAGAAAAACTTTATATGCATATCAAATGAACGAATTAAATATTATTTACTGCGATATATTAAAATTCTCAATAAAAAGGCTATATATATCAATTCAACTAAAATTATAACTATATTAAAATAACTAAATTTAATAATAATGATTATTTAATTTACGTGTCATTCATACTTTAAACACAGTATGAGTAAATTTAATATAAAAATAATTGTTGTAACATTTGGAAAGATATTGTATATTTTTAAAAAGTGTTCGACTTTTCTGATAAAACGAACTAATACATACTATTCAGCTAAGATAAACCAACATGTGGGAGGCGTTAATTTGAGTAATCCTGTGTTAAATATTCGCAATCTTTCAACATCTTTTAAGATTAAAGAGCAGTATTATGCAGCGGTTGATGATGTCACGTTGACAGTAAATGAAAACGAAGTACTAGCGATTGTTGGTGAGTCGGGATGTGGGAAAAGCGCATTAGCTCTTTCCATTATGGGGCTTCATACAAAAAAACGAACAAAATTAGATGGTGAAGTTAATTATAATAGTCAAAACTTATTGCGTTTAAACGATGCGAATTTGAACAAAATCCGCGGGAATGATATTGGTATGATTTTTCAAGATCCTTTGACAGCTCTGAATCCATTAGTGCGCATCGGGAAACAAATTGAAGAGTCCATGAAGTATCATACGAAACTTCCAGGGAGACAGCGTAAAAAAAAGGCGCATGAGTTACTTGGGAAAGTGGGCATTCCAAACGTAGAACGCGTTTATACACAATATCCTCATGAATTATCAGGTGGAATGAGACAACGTGTTGTCATAGCGATTGCTCTTGCTTGCGAGCCAAAGCTATTGATAGCGGATGAACCAACAACCGCATTGGATGTAACAATTCAGGCACAAATTATGGATTTGATGAAAACACTCCAGGAAGATACAAAGGCTGGCATTATCCTGATTACACATGACTTGGGAGTTGTAGCCGAAATGGCAGACCGAGTAGCAGTTATGTATGCTGGTCAAATTGTTGAAGTGGCAGCTGTGGATACAATCCTGTCGAATCCGCTTCATCCATACACACGATCTTTATTGAATTCAATCCCAAGTAATTTTTCAAACAAAGGTCGTTTGCACGTAATTGATGGGGTAGTCCCATCGATTCAAAATCTAAAGAGAACTGGTTGTCGTTTTGCTCCTCGAATCGAATGGGTCGGTGAGGAAGAACATCAAGAGAATCCCGTTTTGGAAGAAGTAGAACCGAATCACTGGGTGCGTTGCTCATGCTATCGTAATTTCTACTTCCCAGAAGGGAAAACAGGAGAAAAACACTATGTCCTTACTTAAAGTGAACGATTTAAAAATACATTATCCAATTCGCGGTGGGGTTTTCAAAACCGTAAAAGATCATGTACGTGCAGTCGACGGCGTCAGCTTTAATCTTCAAGCAGGTGAAACATATGGTCTTGTAGGTGAATCTGGTTGTGGGAAAACGACTACGGGACGTACAATCATCGGATTGAATAAAGCCACTTCGGGTGAAATTTTATTTGATGGAACAGATTTGACCAAGTTGTCAAAAAGTGATCGCCGCAAATATACAAAAGACATTCAAATGATTTTCCAGGATCCTTATTCATCACTGAATTCAAGGAAGCGTGTACTTGATATTGTTGCAGAACCGATTCGTAACTTCGAACGGTTATCACCAGATGAAGAGCGCAAACGCGTACAGTTTGTCATTGAACGAGTGGGGTTGAACCCAGAAGCTATTTATAAATATCCGCATGAGTTTTCAGGTGGACAGCGTCAACGTATAGGGATTGCCAGAGCTTTAATGTTAAATCCGAAATTAATTATTGCAGATGAACCGGTGTCGGCATTGGATGTTTCGGTACAAGCTCAGGTTTTGAACTTCATGCAGGACATCCAAAAAGAATTTAACCTTACGTACTTATTCATCAGTCACGATCTTGGCATTATTCGTCATATGTGCGATCGAATGGGAATTATGTATCGCGGTCAATTTGTTGAAGAAGGGACAAGCGAAGAAATTTACAACAATCCACAACATATCTATACAAAACGTTTGATTGCGGCTATTCCAGAAATGGAAACAGGACATCGCAAAGAAAAGACGTTGATTCGCCAACAAATTGCGGAAGAGTACAGACAAACTAGAGATCAATTTTTCGATCAAGATGGTCGTTCTTACGGTTTAAAGAAAATTACAGACACGCACTCAGTTGCGATGCAATAGGAGGACATAACAATGTTAAAGTTTATTTTTCGCCGGACATTGATTATGATTCCTCAAATATTCATACTCAGTGTTTTAATCTTTCTTTTAGCAAAAGCAATGCCTGGGGACGCATTGACTGGAAAACTCGGTGCAGGGGATGTTGATCCGGAACGAATTGTGGAACTGCGTGAAAAAGCTGGCCTTAATGATCCATGGCATGTTCAATATACCCGATGGATTGGTAATGCCGTCCAAGGTGATTTTGGTAAATCAGCAGTCTACCAACAAAAGGTAACAAACTTGATCGGTGACCGAGTGGGTAATACTCTCTTGTTATCTGCAAGTATTTTAATTGTTAGTTACTTAATTGCCATTCCACTCGGAATTATAGCCGGTAGGTGGACAGATTCGTGGGCGGATAAAATTATTGTCTGGTATAACTATTTGTCGTTTGCCACACCATTATTCGTATTTGCCTTAATCTTATTGTTTATCTTTGGCTTTGTACTCCAGTGGTTCCCAATAGGTGGTTCGGTCGACATTAGGGCTGATAAAGGAACTTTCGAATATGTCTTAAGTAAGGCAGAGCATTTAGTGTTACCAACAATGGCTGGTGCATTACTCGCTACATTCGGTACAATCCAGTACTTAAGAAATGAAATTATTGATACAAAAATTAAAGACTTCGTCAAAACTRCACGTGCAAAAGGTGTACCAGAACGTAAAGTTTATACGCAGCACATATTACGCAACTCATTATTACCGATTGCTGCTTTTCTAGGCTATGAAATTACTGGATTAATAGGCGGCTCCATATTCTTAGAATCAATCTTCAGTTACCCAGGATTGGGCCAACTCTTTTTATCATCAATCAGTTCACGAGATTTTAGTGTCGTAACAATCCTAGTATTAATATCAGGTATTGCTGCAATTGTCGGCACCATGCTATCCGATATTATTCTAAGTTGGGTGGACCCAAGAATTCGCATCGATTGAGGATACTAGATTGGAGAGAGAAAAATGACAGTAAATATGGGAAATGAAACGCCCGTAACGGGTGCAATGAAATCTAAAAGTACGCACACTTCATTAGCCAAAACGATGTGGCGTGAAATTAAACATGATAAGATGGCGCTTTTTTCACTTATCTTATTAAGCGGTATTTTGTTGACGGTGTATATAGGATCGTATTTTCTTGACTTAGAGGAAATCAGAAGAATTGATGTTTTTAACATTTATGCTGAACCTTCTGCTGCCAATTGGCTTGGTACAGATTATGGCGGACGTGATGTTTTTGGCACGTTAATCATTGGAGCAAAGAATTCCATTACCATCGGAGTGGTCATCACGTTAATTTCGGCAATAATCGGATTAACGGTAGGATTGATTGCCGGTTACTTCGGGGGTGCTGTAGATAATATTATTATGCGTTTCATCGATTTCATCATCATCCTACCTTTCTTGATGATTATTATCGTATTGATAACAGTTGTACCTGTGTTCAACGTCTATACGTTCATCGCGATCCTGTCTCTATTCTTATGGACAGGTAAAGCGCGATTAATCAGATCCAAGACACTTGCTGAACGCGAACTGGATTACGTAAATGCTTCAAAAACTCTTGGAACACCAAACTGGAAAATTATGATGTTTGAAGTGTTACCAAATTTGAGCTCTATTATTATCGTAAACATGACGTTAACGTTGGCAGGTAATATTGGAATTGAAACTGGATTAACTTATCTCGGATTCGGTTTACCTGAAAGTGTCCCTTCACTTGGAACATTAGTAGCGTACGCCAGTAATCCAGAAGTCATCGAAAATAGATGGTGGGTTTGGTTACCTGCATCATTACTGATATTAGTAATCATGCTGTGTATAAATTTCATCGGTCAAGCGTTAAAACGTGCGGCTGATGCAAGACAAAGATTGACATAAAAAGGGAGGAAGAAAAATGAAGAAAAGTTCACTGTTGTTACTTTGTTTGATGCTTGTACTAAGCGCCTTTTTAGCAGCTTGTACTGGTAAAGAGAAAGGTAGCGAGAAAGATCCAGAGAAAGACAATGAAGAAGCTGGGGGAGATGAAAACAAAATCGATTTAGCTTTCCCAACAAAAGTTTCTGCTAAAGACGAAGCAGTTAAAGATGGTTCATTAAACTACGGTTTGATTTCTGATACACCGTTTGAAGGTACTTTGAACTATGTATTCT
>NZ_JBFUJC010000259.1:0-4446 GCF_056401595.1 Paenisporosarcina sp. P4_E4_2
GTACATATGTGTAATATTCTGGATCGCTGCGGGTACCTGCTTTAAATGGTGCTCCTGCAGATAGAATAGGCAACTTGGAGTCAGCTGTTCCTGCTAATTCTTTTTCAACAAACCATTTTTGAGCATTTGTTACAATTTGAATTGATGGATCATCTTGAACTTGTGAGAAGTAACTATGGATAATTGCAGTTGTTGTTCCTACTGCTTTACGCACATATTTAATTGTTCCTTCGTGTGCAACTTTAACCGCTTCTACTACTTTAGTATCTACATCACTTTCATCTTTAGCAATCGCACGTACTTCAGCTTTAGAAGAAGAAACTGTCCAATCGTTTCCTTTCTTAGCTAACGTTAAATCGATTACACCCAAATGGCTGCCGAACTTGCCAGACATTACTACAGGTTTCCCGTTGATTGTACCTTGTTCAACATTCACGCCAGTTAATGAAGCATCAACTTTCCCAGGGAAAACTTGATGTGCATGTCCTGTAATGATTGCATCGACACCTTCAACTTTTGTCATCAAATATGACACATCTTCTTCGCCTTTTTCGTGAACCATGTCACCCATGCCCGAGTGGGACAGAACGACAATTACGTCTGCACCGTCTTTTTCCATTTTAGGAATAAGTGCTTCTACAGCATCTACTGAATCGTCTACAGTGACTTTTCCTTCTAAATGAGACTTGTCCCATTTAAGAATCGCAGGAGGGACAATTCCAGTTACACCGACTTTAATGGTCGTTTCTTTTCCTTTAGAATCTTTCACTTTTTTATCAATGATGACATACGGAGTATACATATTCTTCCCTGTCTTAGCGTCTTTCACGTTTGCATTTACATAAGGGAAGCCAGCATCGTCCATCACTTCATTCAAGTATGGAAGACCATAGTTAAACTCATGGTTCCCAAGAGTGGCAACGTCATAATCCAACAAATTAAGAGCCGCTATCGATGGGTGAACTTCCCCGTCTTTCAATGGCTCCACTGATGATTTGAATGAGCCTAGTGGAGTCCCTTGAATCAAATCTCCATTGTCGAATAACAAAGTATTGCCATTTTCTTTACGTGCATTTTTGATTAATGTTGCTGTCTTTGCAAGACCCAAGCTGTTGGACGGCGTATCTTTGTAATAATCATAGTTCACTATATTCGTATGGATATCAGAAGTTCCAAGAATTCGTAGCGCTACTGTCGTATTCGCAACAGATGCCTTGTATTCTTTCAGGAAACGTTGCACGAGTGCACTCATTTCCCCTTTGCTTACATGGTGACCTGGTCTTACTGTTTTGTCAGCATATCCAAGTAAGAAGCCCATTCCAACTCCTTTTGAAAGATCAGAACGTAAACTTCCGCTGATTTTATTGCCATCCTTGAACTCTTTTAAGTTACTAATCGGAAAACTCTTATCAGTCCCAATACCACGAACCGCAATTACAAATGCTTGTTCACGATTTAGAGTACCGTTTGGATCAAATTTTGTTGCAGATTTGCCATTGATTAGTTTTAACTCAACTGCTTTTTCAATATACGGTTTCAGTTCATTTGGAACGTCATCAAATTTAATCGTTTTTCCAGTTCCCAGTTCCACTCCCATCGCAGTAATTAGTGCCTTCACATATTCTCCGCGCGTAGCATCTTTTTCTGCAGCAGACGTTTCTTGGCTTATCCCCAAACCACTTACAGCTAACGACATTGCTAATGCTGAAGCGGATACTTTTTTCCACATTGTCATGCATTTCTCCCCTTAATTCGAAATAATGAAACAAATTCATTATACCAAATTTAGGATGTCGGAATGTTAAGTCTATGTGACTGTTTTATGAAGTTTTTCTACTATTTCCCTATTCTTAAAGCTCATTTTTTATTAGCTATATTAAATGGTATTGTAGATATTCCGCTAAACCGCTCCGCTTTCCGTGGGCGATCGCCGAGCCTCGGTCTCGACTGTCTCGCTTTCCCACGTGAGTCTCCGCTGTTTTGCTACATATCTCTTTATAAGGAAAAATCAAAAGTGACCTTTAACATATCTTCTTTATTATCGATTAATATTAGTTCTTCAAAATATTAATAGAAAAAGAAAGAACCTATCTTTTTCACAGATAGGCTCTTTATACTCTATTTAGTTAACAGGATAGTACTCAGTTAGTTCACCAGTATTTACATCAAAGACATACGTTGTTTTCCCATTCACCTTAAACAAATCCAGTCCTAATCGAGGTTCTTTTCCTGTATGTTGAATTGAATCAACTTCTTCCTGGTAGTAAAGAGGAATAGCATATTTTAGGTAATCAATTGATTGCTCAATTGTGAGTTTTAGTGGATCTTCTTTAAACGTACGTGGGACGTACGATTTGATTTTCCAAGTATCACCGCTTCGTACTAATTCAATCGTGGCACGGTAACCCGAATTAATCCCATTTGAAGGGACGGTCGCATCCACTTTTAGGACATTGTCCGTTTTCGCAACGACTCTGAATGGTAATCCAAATTGGAAGTCATGTATAACATTTGCGTTATCACAGTTATAACATGACGCTTCATATCCTTTTAATGCTTGTGATAAGTATGGCTCCACCACTAGCTCTGACAAATCATCCTTAATATCTGCAGCTTTATGATTCGGATGATATTTTTCAAGACCTTGAATCATGATAATTCGTGTTTTGCGAGTAGCTTCATTAATGGCATTCATCACTTCAAAGTCATTATAAGTAGATCCCGGAACCTTTTTAAAGGCACGATACATGAAAGCTGACATTTCACCTCGCGTCAACTTTTTATCCGGTGCAAACGACGTCGCCGTTACACCTTTGGTCACTCCATTGCGGAAAATCGCATCAACGTAAGGCGCCCAACGTTCATTGACATCAGTAAAAGGTACTTTAGCATTCATTGTCACTGAATAATTGAAAGCTCCTGACAAGATGCGCGTCATTTGAGAACGTGTCAATTCAACTTCAGGACGGAATGTCCCATCTTCATAGCCATTGACATACCCTAGTGAAGCAATTGTGGAAATTGCTTCGTAATAGGCACTGTCGGATTTAACATCTGGGAAGCTCTTGTTGATATCCGGCTCCATGCCAAGAAGCATATACAGCATGTATGCTGCTTCCCCACGAGTGACGATTCCAGCGGCGTCAATCAACACTTTACCATCATTCGTATATTCTGCTTCCAATACTTCTTTCATGTTCATGGAATAGACAGCCTCATAAAAAGTGTTGTTCATGGATAAATCGGTATAGATTGAATGTTTTACGCTAGCATCGGCTTCATTAACAAATGAACTTGCAAACAAGACTCCTAGTGCCAAGGATGCAATTGCTTTTTTCATCATCATATCCCTCTTTCCATTATTATATTAATTCCGTTTCCAAGCTTCATTGGCAGCGTGCAAACCGACTTTATGATTCTGTTTCCAAATGCCATCCCAATAAGCAAGTGGAACAGGCGCCTCTCCAGCGTATGGAGCAATCTCCACTGTAACACCAGGCATCTTCGTCACTTTAATAAACCAATCCGCGGAAGATCCTGTTCCTTTTCTATAATAAGGTGGGACAATTGTATATCCTGTAATCGATTTAAGCTGATTCACATATTGAACATCCCTGYTCAGTTGCGCTCCTGCTTGGAAATTGAACCAATACAGGACTTGTCCAGAGGAATGATAAGAGACATTGGACATAAACTTATGTTTCTCGACAAAATGCTTCAACGCAACTGCTTCTGGTTCAGAAAACGCACGTGGTCCACGGTAACCCATCCAGTTTGGCTTAGTAATATTATTATCAATATAGCTCCATCCTGCATCAAAATTTTTGTTTAAATCGACTCCCCGCACATTCGCTTTCCAACGTGCAAAGTTACTCGAACCGTTGATTTTTCGAGCAAGTGCGCCATTTGTAACAGCACCCTGCCCACCCTGAACCAGCGTAACACCGTCAGGATTCATCATTGGAACGAACCAAATGCTCGTTTGATCCAATACCGTTTTAACGTTATATCCAGCAAAGGTTGTTTTGTTATTGTAATGAAGAGAGTAAGTATCAATCATTTCTAAAAGTACATTGGTTGTCATGTGCTCCCGTGCATGCATGGATGCATCAAATAAGATTTCTTTCTTACCATTTCCTACTCTTAAAGCGTAAATCCCCCGTCCTTCTACACTCTTCCCGATGAGTTCAAACTTAGTGAACTCCGGGTACATTCCCGCTATTACTTGCATCCAATAGGACATTTCTCTGTGAGAAATGTTTTTCTTTGGTTGAACAAGGTTGGAATGTGTCACATTTTTCAAAGGAATATACGCAACCGAACCAAGAAACTCAATTACGCCTTTATCTTTACTGAAGTTATGTAATGTCAGCACACTTCCTCGACTTAAATAACCAATCGTAGTTCCTGAGCTGTTAGTGACAGCAGTTTCATTTTCCACTCGTA
>NZ_JBFUJC010000260.1:0-4438 GCF_056401595.1 Paenisporosarcina sp. P4_E4_2
ATGCAATACAGCCACAAGTGAACCAAAACGTTCTTTAAAGCGATTGGTCATTTGTGGCGTAAGTGAAATCTCAGGTACCAGAACGATGGCTTCTTTATCGTCCATCAATGAACGCTCAATCGCCTGTAAATAGACTTCTGTCTTGCCACTGCCCGTAATGCCATGAAGAAGAAAAGTTCTAGCATCCTGTTCGTCATATGAATGGATGATTTCACTCAGTGCGAGGTGTTGTTCATTTGTTAAAGCGAGTTTTGTTGTTACATCTATCGTTCTGTCCGCATACGGATCCCGGTAGATTTCTTCCATTTGCATTGATGCTGCGCCTTTTTCTAAAACCGCTTGTAAGACCGCATTTGTCGTACTGAGACGTTTCAATAAATCTGCTGAGACAATTCGTTCTCCTGCGTGATCCATCATCCATTTGACAACATCTTTTTGCTTCTTGGCTTGGTTGGAAATGCTGTCATAAATCAGGTTCAAACGTTCCATATCAGATTCGATATGAATCATTCTTACTTTTTTTACGGCAGTTTTTTGTTTGACCGATGTTTCCAGTGCCAAAATGTCTTCCTTCACCAATTTTTTGATGAGTGCAAGCAATTCTTTCGGTTCATCTACTTTTAACTCTACTTGGTCTTTTTGCTGAAACAAGGCTTGTACACTTTGCGGAAGCTCCGCATGATGATCAACAATGCGCACTATCTTTTCATACTTCGCACGTAACGCCGAAGGCAACATGACTTGAAGGGCATCAATTTCGTAACATAAAGTATGTCGTTTCAACCATTTTGTCATTTCGAGCATTTCCTGCGTCAATATCGGTTCAATATCGAGCAGTTCACCAATCGGTTTTTGTTTTTCCGCAGGGACATCCGTGTCACTTTTTAATGCCGTCACAAATCCAAGAACTTGCCGATTGCCAAAAGGAACTTTAACCCGACTGCCACTTTCAATCAGGTCTTGAAACTTTTCAGGGACCACGTAATCAAATGGTCGATCAATGGGATAAGCCGCTACGTCAACAATGACTTCAGCGTACATAATGTAAATCTTTCTCACGGGCCAAAACGGTCTCGAACAATTTATTAGCCAATTGTTTTTTCGTCATATTGTCAAAATGCTGGACATAATTTTCTTTGCCAATCAGCACAACAGTATTGGTGTCTGTCCCAAAACCGCTATCCTCTTTTGTAACATCATTAGCTACAATATAATCCGCATTTTTCTTTGAAAGTTTTCCTTGTGCATACATCTCGACATCGTTTGTTTCAGCAGCGAAACCGATCAACAATTGATGCGTTTTCTTTTGCCCAAGTGTCATGAGGATATCGGTAGTGCGTTCAAGTTCTAAGGTAGAGTCACCAGCTTGTTTCTTCATTTTTTGCCCAAATACAAACTTTGGACGATAATCTGCGACAGCTGCCGTTTTCACGACAATATCAGCATCATCAAAATGCTGTAACACGGCTTGCAGCATTTCTTCTGCACTTTCCACATTCTCAACAGTTACCCCTGAAGGAATTGGCAATGAAACAGGACCAGAGACAAGAACCGTTTCCGCTCCAAGTTTTGTCGCTGCTTCAGCCAGCGCATAGCCCATTTTCCCTGAGGAAAAGTTAGTCAAAAATCGTACTGGATCTATTCGCTCACGTGTTGGACCTGCAGTAATCACAACTTTTTTGCCTATCAACGGCAATTCTTTCGGCTGAAAAAATGCGTCGACCAATGCCACGATTTTTTCTGGTTCTTCCAATCTTCCTTTTCCTACATACCCACAAGCCAAAAAACCTTCTGACGGTTCAATGAATTCATAACCATCTGCTGCTAGAGTGGAAATATTTCGTTTCACTGCGGGGTGATCGTACATATGTACATTCATAGCTGGTGCAATCCAAACCTTGGCGGTGGTAGCTAACAGGGTCGTCGTCAGCATATCGTCACCAAGTCCATTGGCAAGTTTGCCGATGACGTTCGCTGTTGCAGGTGCCACGATAACTAAATCTGCCCAATCTGCCAGGTTGATATGTGCGATGACATTTGAATCTTTTTCATCAAATGTATCTGTATAAACATCATTACGAGACATTACTTGAAAGCTCAGTGGCTGCACAAACTTTGTGGCAGATTCGGTCATGATGACTTTGACATCCGCTCCTGCTTGCGACAATTTACTAACAAGGGCAACAGCTTTATAAACTGCAATACCACCAGCTACGCACAATAAGATTTTTTTGTTTGCTAGCATGAACAATCTTCCTTTCTCAAACAACAAACTCCCAAAGCATCTGACTGTCTTAGGGAGTTTTTTGGGTAAATACTATTTTTTAAATTTCGTCTTCGTAAATAGTTGCTTCGTCTTGAACTTCTTTTGTTAAAGCGCCTGATGCCACTTCTTCCAATGCTCTGCCTACATACTTCAAGGACACATACGACTCAAGACGCTCTCCGCCTTCTTCTTGTAATTGGCGAGCACGTTTTGAAGCCAAACTCACTAGTGAGTATTTTGAATCGATTTTGCTTTTTAATGAATCAACTGATGGATATAACATTAATATTCCCCTTCCAGCATAGCTAGGTATCTTTTTTCAACGCGTTCCCGACGGCAATGTTCGGCAGTGACAATGGCATTTACACGATCGCAAGCCAATTGCACTTCGTCATTTTCGACGACATAATCGTACAAGTTCATCATTTCAAGTTCTTGTCGTGCTGCTAAAATTCGTGAAGCAATCACATCTTCTGTTTCTGTTCCACGACCTACCAGACGTTGTTGCAGTTCCGTTAAACTTGGTGGAGCCAGGAAAATAAATAAGCCGTCTGGTACTTTATCGCGAACTTGCGATGCACCTTGCACTTCAATTTCCAGAAATACATCCCGACCGGCATCCAATGTCTCGTTTACATAATCTAACGGAGTTCCATAATAGTTCCCAACATAAGAAGCGTATTCTAATAAACGGCCTTCTCCGATTAGTTGTTCAAAATCCTCGTGGGATTTAAAAAAATAATCGACACCATCGACTTCGCCTTCACGCGGCTTTCTTGTCGTCATTGAAATCGAATATTCATAATTTGTGTCAGGCTGTGAAAACAATTCTTTTCGCACAGTACCTTTCCCGACACCTGATGGCCCTGAAAGGACGATTAATAATCCACGTTCTTTTCGCATTCAATCCCTCTTTTTATCTATTCGGCTTGATCTATCACACGTGTCACCATGGTTTCAGCATGGACTGCAGATAAAACCACATGTTCACTATCCATAACAAATATCGCGCGGGTTTTTTTACCATAAGTTGCGTCAATCAAAAACCCTTTGTCCCTTGCCTCTTGAACGAGACGCTTAATCGGCGCAGATTCAGGCTGCAAGATGGAGATGATTCGTTCAACTGCGACCACACTACCGTTTCCGATATTAATAAACTTAAGAGTTGGCACAGTCGTTCCTCCTAAAGAGCTTCAACTTTCTTTGTTACACACTTAGGCAATTATATCACATTTCCCTTGTAAAATGATAAGATAGAGCAAAACGTTTTGAAAGAGGAATACTTATGGCATTTGATGGCTTATTTACAAAAGCAATGACGCACGAACTTCAACAATTGGTATCCGGAAGAATTTCGAAAATACACCAACCTAACTCACAAGAAATTGTGTTGCATATCCGTGCGGCCGGAAAAAACAGCCGCTTACTTATTTCCATCCACCCTTCCTACTCACGCATTCATGTTACGAATGAAGCGATTGATAACCCTTCAGAACCACCAATGTTTTGCATGTTATTACGAAAACATCTGGAAGGTGGATTCATTTCATCCATTTCCCAACTTGAAATGGATCGCGTGATTATTTTGCGTGTAGAAAGTAAAAATGAAATTGGGGACGACATGGTACGGGAACTCCATATCGAAATCATGGGCCGACACAGCAATGTCATTTTGGTGGATCCTGAACGAAATCTAATTTTGGACAGTTTAAAACATCTATCGCCTTCTGTGAACAGCTATAGAACGATTTTGCCAGGTCAACCACATATCGCACCACCGAAACAAGATAAAGTGAACCCATATGAAGTGGACGAATCATTGTTGAACGAATTGCTGGATACAGACGATGTTTCCAAAGCCGTTCTGTCTCAGCTTGCTGGCTTTTCTCCACTGCAGGCAAAAGAACTCGCTTATCGTCTAGCTGACAGCAACGAATCCAAATATGAAGTGTATCGCAAATTCCTCGATGAATTTGATAATGCTCAACCTAAAGGTACGTATGTGGAAAGTGGCAATAAAGCCATTTTCTCAAGTGTTGATCTTTCACACATCGAAGGCAACCAAGTACACTATGATTCGCTTGGTTTATTGCTAGATAAAGTGTACTTTGCACGCGCAGAACGTGATCGAGTAAAACAGCAAGCAGGCGATTTGGAACGCTGGTTGCAAAA
>NZ_JBFUJC010000261.1:0-4432 GCF_056401595.1 Paenisporosarcina sp. P4_E4_2
GGATGCCCTTTTTACTAAACTATAGGGTATTTTGCTAGAATTCAAAGTCTAGAATCATTTTACTGGTTTGACCTGCAAACTTATAATTATAGGACCCTTGCAGGCTTTCTAAGTCACCGGTKGCTTTGATGATTGTTGCMGGAGAATCTAGATTTCCTTTATCAAATATTCCTTGCTCTATAGCTGTAAAYGTCCCCCGTTTTCCCTTATAAGTTCCCTCGAAATGCAGAAATCCGGAAATTTTAGMAGTGGCCATGTGACCATCTTCTACATTTGATTCTAGATAATATAATAAATATTCAACAAAAGCTTTTCCTTTTAATTCACCATCAATATCATATTCGACATGGGCAATATTAATAGGGAAATCTTTTTTAKTGTCATCGACTGGCTTTTCATCCCATTTGCTTACTGTAAATGTTACCTCCATACGCGTAAACCTCCCTTCATTATTAGATAAGTARTCTAGCTCMAGTATAYCACCTAAAAAGTACCATCAATAGTGGTATCTCATAGGAGTGTTTTTATTTATTSTTCATTACTAACTTTGTGARGTATTASACTTACAGTAACGGRTGCTTTAGYTAAAGAACATGGGKTGCTTAAGCAACTCTTTTCTTATTGAACTAACGGGGCAGKTTAGTTYAATAAGAAAAATGTTAAATAGTGGGTTGAAAGGTGAGGATTATGTGTGAAGAATTTCCCAAATGAAATTGATTTACTTTCGTTGTTTGAGTGTGAACCTACATTGTTTGATACCACTTCGAAAGACTTTTTTTATAATGAAGCAACATATAAATTTTCTAATGGTGAGGAAGACTTCATTGTTACACTCTCTCCATCTTATAATGAAGTAAAAATACAAGTAACCCAACGAACTTCTAATAAATTGATATCACTCTTAGATTTAAAGCGAGTTGATAAATTTGAAATTACAACAGATAAAAAAGACCTTACAAGTGTACTTTTAAAGATTCAGAATGATGACTTTACACAAACAATTGAAATTGATTTTAAGCCAAAGTTCAAATTGATTTTTAAAGAACATTACACGGAGTAAAAGTATGGTCTTAAACAACTAACGGATGCTTTGGTTAAAGATCATCGGGCTGTTTAAACTGCCCTTTTTCTTATTGAACTAACGGGGCAGTTTAGTTTAAGAAGGAATCCATTCTAAAGTTTTTGTATTCAGGATTATTTTAGTGAAAATCGTTAATTGGTTATTTCCCCATTTATACACTCATACCTTTTAAATAAGGAGATGTGATGTGAAAAATAGAATGCTTAGTGCAGTCGTCTTTGGTTCTCTCTTATTAGTAATAGCATTTTTTATTTATACTCAGGCAGAAGGAACAGAAAAAGAAGATAATATTCCTATTTCGCAATTATCCCAAGAGGAACAAAAAGAATTAGAGGTCTTTCTCGAATCGCTGCAAAAAGAGGGAGGGTTCTTCACTCAAGTCGGAGAAGAATTGAGAAAAGCGGGATATAGCTATCAAACAGCCAGGAATGATTAATTCCAAAGATGATATTAGCCTTATTATTATAATTCCAGATAACGAAGTGGTTACGGAACAAAAAARAGCTGGAGTAAAGAAGATTTATCAAGATATGATTGTAAAATCCAATTTGGACCTAAAGGCATTTAAAATCCAGGTCGGTCATGCTGACGATTTATCTTGGTAAAAGCGATACTCCAACAATGTAAGGATTGTTCAACTAACGGGTGCTTTAGTGAAAGATCATCGGGCTGTTTAAACAGCCCTTTTTCTTATTGAACTAACGGGGCAGGTAAGTTCAATAAGAATTCCATTGAATTCAATAAGAGGGGTTTTGAATATTGAGTAGGTTGAAAATAATTATGGTGACATTTTTGGTAATAGTTCTATTTGTGGTTTTCTTTACCTTTGTAAAAATACAAGACACTAAAGATATTTATGAAAAGAGGGTAACTAATTATCTACTGGATGAAGGTTATGAAAAGAAAGAAATAAAATCCATTGAAGTAATATATGGATTTAAAATGCCAGCATTTTATACCGTTGTAGTTTTTGAAGATGAACCATATGTAAAATATATCTATTATGCACATAATGGAGTTAAACAAATTGAGTATACTCTCACAAATGAGGCAATTGAAAAAGGTATTGATGAAACAAAATTAAAGCATTATGTTCCTTTTGATTATATCGATGAATATAAAAGAGTAGAGTAAGTATGGAAAGATAAAACTGCCTTATTCAACTAACGGGTGCTTTAGTTGAAGAACAGAAGATCGTCAGAGACGGTCTTTTTTGTTTGGCTAAAGCCCCAAGTCAGATTGGATATTTATTCTTGGGACTGGGAAAGCGAAACCGCCAAAAGCCCGTCAAATCAACGATGTATATTCGGTGAACATGAGATGGATCGGTGAAAAGAGGAAGAAGTGAGGGTTGATATGGGTTGTTTAGGTAGTGGTAACTTCCGTGAAGATGTGTTAGGTGTGGTGTGACAACAAAGTACTTTACTAATTTCAAATTAACCTTAATTCAATAATAATAAAGAAAATCTATATGATTATAAATCAAGTTAAGTATAATGAATAGTTGGTTACTAACCTATAACACGGAGGCGTAAAATGATAAAAAAAGTTTGTTTTGCTATATTCTGTTTAATTATTATAGGAACAACATTCTGGATGACGAATCAAAGTAAGAGCGAAGGTTACGTATTTTCATCTGATGAATCAGAAATTTGGGTAATTAAGATCGGTGATGAAGATATTAAAGGAAAAAATCAAGCAGAAATTAAAAATATATTAGAAGATAAAGCTTCTGTATCTCAAGGATCTTTTTATAGAATACCCTTATTCAATCAAGTTGCTAATACAAACTTCAAACAAGGAGATAAGGTGAAAATCTATTGGTATGGAGAAGTTATCCAGACAGCACCGGGTAGGATTGTAAAAACAAGTTTAATTACCAAAATAAAAAATTAAAAGGGATCTATTTAATAATAAACAAAAGGCAGAGCGTTATATAATTTATACATATTTATTATTAAGTGATATTTTATCTCTTTAGGTGTCCATGAAATACAATAATTAAAGTAAATCGACTTAAAGTAAAAAAGGATAAATAAAAAACCATCGATTTTTAAACCTTCAGCAGGAATCAAATATTTTAATAGACAATAAATATCAGTTCTTTAAAGGAGAAATTTTTATGGAATTTACTTGTCCATGTTGTGGCTATAAAACTTTAGAAGAAGAACCACCTGGAACTTTTGAGATATGTGAGATTTGTTATTGGGAAGATGATGATATACAATTCCAAGATCCTGATTTTGAGGGAGGGGCGAATGAAGTTTCTTTAAGACAAGCCCAACAAAACTTCATGAAATTTAGAGCTTGTGATAAGGAAAGTTTAGACGCAGTGAGGATAGCTAAAATCATACAGACATAAAAGATAGAGATTGGAAACCATTGGGATAGTTGCAATACGAGAAGGGAAACTCTTCGATCACATTTCTTCTTCAACTAACGGGTGCTTTACTTCAATAAGGAGTAAAGCATTTTTTCTTCTTCAACTGAAGAGGCAGGTTAGCCGAAGTTAATTATTACTAATTATGAAAATAATAAATATATCTTTATTATCGATTATGTTGTTAATAACAGGGTGTTCAACAGCTACTACTAGTAATGGTACGAATGTAGAAAGTAGCTCAAGTGGTTCATATAAAGCATTACTCTTTGTTAATGGACAGGAATTACAAACAATACGAGAAACAGCTGATGAACAAGGGCTTGTACCAGGGGAACTTATAGGGACTGTTAAAGCTAAAGTTGGGATAGAGGTACCCCCTACAAAGGAACTTACATCAAACTATTTAGAAGAAGGCATTGAAATTTATTCAGTTGAAGGAACTCCAAAAATAGTTCTAGCCAAGAATGAGAATGGAGAGTATCTAGTTTTTGAATAGTTTTTTATTGCACTAACGGGTGCTTTAGTTGAATAAGAAAAAAGAAAAAAGCTAACGTCTGAGAAAAGACGTTAGCTTTCGGTATTTATAGGTATGCTTCGCATGTATCGTTTTAACGCAAATAAGCCACCATTCTTGTAACGCCCAAAACCCTTGATATATAAAGGCTTTAGGCATTTTTTGTTTAGGTGTTAAGGTTATAGAAAGAAGGATTAACGCATATTCTGTGGAACTTATAGAACAAACAGGGCCGGTTAGTTCACCAAATATTGGATTTTCTAATGTAAGATGAGTGGGAAAGTGAAAGGGAGATGTGGAATGGAGTTTATTATAACAATTGGTGTTATTTTGATAGTTATTACATGCCTATCCATAGAAGTTAATATTAAAAAAATAAAGAAATTATTGAACTTTTAAAGCAGTTAGGAGAAAAATAATATCCTTCTTGTTTAATTAACGCAGCAGCTTAAAT
>NZ_JBFUJC010000262.1:0-5712 GCF_056401595.1 Paenisporosarcina sp. P4_E4_2
CTTCATAATACAGACGAGAATATTGATACAGGAAGTAAAAAATACAAAACAAATGAAGTAAATGGCATTCCCTATGTTTTTATCAAAACACCTAGTTACGTCGGAAATGGCAAACAACGAATTAAAAACATGATCGTATTCTATCGAAATCTGTTCCCCGTCGCAAAAGAGGTTGCAAAAATTCACGGGAAGCCTGATGTGATCCTCGCTTCAAGTGTTCATCCGCTAACTTTAATAGCGGGCATTAAACTCGCGAAAAAGTTTGGCATTCCTTGTGTTTGTGAAGTGCGGGATCTATGGCCTGAGTCCTTAATCGAATATGACTCGATAAAAAGAAATAGCTTAGTCACCAATCTGCTATATCGTGGGGAAAGATGGATTTATAAAAAGTGTGACAAATTGATTTTTACGATGGAGGGTGGGAAGGATTACATAATTGAACGAGGGTGGAACAAAGAACTCGGCGGACCGATTGATTTAACGAAAGTGCATCACATTAATAATGGTGTTGATTTAGAGCGTTTCACTGAAAATATAAAGCGTTATATAGTAGTGGATCCTGATTTAAACAACCCCAAACTGTTTAAGGTTGTGTACACTGGATCGATTCGGAAGGCAAACAATGTAGATCTAGTTGTAGAAATTGCAGAAATCATCCAGAAAAAAGGTGTTAATCATATAAAGTTTTTAATTTATGGGCGAGGAACAGAGAAAGAGAATTTAGAAAAATATTGTGTTGATCATGGAATTAAAAACATTCAATTTAAAGGGTTTGTCGATAAAAATCATATCCCGTATGTTCTCAGTAAGTCCGATTTAAATATTGTGCAGCTTTTTTCACAAAACGGGCTCAAACGGTTTGGTACGAGTGTGAATAAAATGTTTGAATACTTTGCAAGTGGGAAACCAACGCTTTCAGGTTGTGAATATGGGTACGATCTCATTCGAAAATATCAATGTGGCATTGTGATCGATAATGCTAGTACGAATCAGCTTGCGGAAGCCATTATTAACCTGTCTAATATGCCTCAGGATGAAGTTGCAATTTATAGTCAAAATGCATTAAAAGCCGCACAAGACTATGATTTTAAAGTGTTAACTAGAAAGCTTGAACAGTTACTATAATTTTATAGATTGGTGGTCAGGATGGCTCTTTAAAGGAAAAATTGATAAGAATTCTGGAAGGATTACTTCATCAATGATTTTACATCACCAAAATTTTTAGGTGGAGAATTTTCCTTAAATACAGAACTATGTGAGGATGTGATCTGTCTATTAGTAATATTACATTTAAAAAAAAATATCTATATACACTATTCGTATTAATCGTTTTTAAAATGCTATTGGAATACGGTTACTTTTTATTTGTAAATCCAGTATTTGAATATGAAGGGTTTACTATAAAGCTGTTTATCAATTTATTATTACCTATTTCATCACTGTATTGGTTACAGGATCATTCACGAGAATTTTTTCTAACCATTTCACTGTCATTTTTATTACTTTTTTATATTCTAGTAAAAACCCCAATGCTAAAACTTCCTACTTTAAAAGAGGGAAAAAATTTATCATTTTTAATATTATTTTTCTTAACCATCATTGTTTATGTTTTTTTAATCGTTACTGGTGGTCTACAAAGAATAAATTTTGATCTATCAGATGTTTATTCAACTAGAGAAGAATTTAACGCTAGTAGTGATAATTGGTTAATGGATTATTTATTGCCTTGGCAAGCGCATATAACAAATATGTTCTTGTTGATTTATGGATTGATCAGGAAAAATAGAATATTAGTTGTTATTTCTTTAATTTTACAAATTTCAATTTTTGCAATGACAGGACATAAGAGTTATCTTTTTGCGCCTATTCTTATTTTTGGAATTTATTATTTCTTTAAAAAAGGTTATCAGAATAATATATTATTTTTTATCACATCTGCCTTAATATTTTCACTAAGTATTTTATATATTTTGTACAGTATTTCTAACAACCCAAATATGTTATCGCTCTTTTTAAGAAGGTTATTTTATGTTCCTGCACAGTTACATTTTTTATATTTTGATTTTTATGAGAACATGACGAAATATAAGCTGTCCGCATCTTTCCTTTCTTTTATCATTGATAATCCATATGGTACTAATCCGGTTTATTTAGTAGCACAAAAAGTATTTGGTAGAGACTTTAGCCCTAACGTAGGTATATTCGGGGATGCTTATTTGAATTTCGGAATAATTGGAATTCTACTTTTTATGTTGATCTTAGGGGGAGTATTAAAAATATTAGATAGTGTGTCGAAAAATACTCCATTAGTTTTATCAACTGGAATTATCATCATTCCTGGAACTGCACTAGTTGATGCAGCCCTATTTACTAGTCTTTTAACTCATGGAATATTATTTGCAATTTTTGTTATATGGCTAACTAATTCCGTGGTTAACAGACACGAAAAGACTTGATGGCAAGCTCAAAAAAAAATGAGGGTGGAAAAATGGAGACTATAAAGGAAAAATTGCTTAATAAAACAGCAACACTGGGGGTCATAGGGCTAGGTTATGTTGGTCTTCCTCTTGCTGTGGAGAAGGCAAAAGCAGGGTACCGGACAATCGGATTCGATATACAAGATTCTAAAGTAGTTATGGTAAATTCCGGTATCAATTACATTGGAGATGTCGTGAACGAAGACCTTGAACAAATCGTACAATCCGGCTACCTTACCGCCACCTCAGATTTTGCACAGGTTGCACAAGCAGATTGTGTATGTATTTGTGTGCCGACACCGTTAGACCTCTATAAGCAACCGGATATTAGTTATGTGAAAGCTTCGGCAGAAAGTATTGTTCCTTATATGCATAAAGGAATGTTAATCGTTTTAGAATCTACAACCTATCCCGGTACAACAGAAGAACTCTTGAAGCCGATTTTTGAATCATCGGGTCTGAAATGTGGGGTCGATTTCTATCTTGCGTTTTCGCCTGAACGAGTCGATCCGGGGAATTTACGCTATAAAACGAAAAATACCCCAAAAGTGGTAGGGGGAATGACTGCAAAATGTACGGAAATCGCAGCGAGTTTATATGAGAGCATTTTAGAAGCACCGATTTATCGGGTTTCATCACCTGCGATTGCAGAAATGGAAAAAATCTTAGAGAACACCTACAGAAATATCAATATCGGCCTCGTCAATGAATTAGCCATTCTTTGTAACAGAATGGGTATTAATTTCTGGGAAGTGGTCGATGCTGCTGCAACGAAACCCTATGGATTTCAGGCCTTTTACCCAGGGCCAGGTTTAGGGGGCCATTGTATTCCACTAGATCCCTATTATTTATCGTGGAAAGCGCGTGAATATGGGTTTCACACATCCATGATTGAGGCTTCCATGATGATCAATGACCGAATGCCGGAATACTGTGTGGAACGAGCAAGTAATATTTTAAACAAATCGAAAAAGGCGTTAAGTGCATCGCGCATTTTAGTCCTTGGTGTCGCGTATAAACAGGATATTGAAKATTATCGAGAAAGCCCAGCGATTCGAGTTATCGAAGTATTAGAAAAAAACGCTGCTGATGTGATCTATTATGATCCTTATATTTCAGAATATCGTGATGAACACGGTGTGATCAAAAAAGGTGAATCAAAATTAACTGCGGAGCTTATTGAAAGTGCTGATTTAGTAATTATCACAACTGCCCATACAAAGGTAGATTATGATTTCGTTCAGCAACATGCGAAGGCAATCTTTGATACGAAAAATGCCATGCAGAATGTTTTGAATCGAGAAAAAATCGAATTGTTGTAAGGGGAGACGAAATGGAATTTACAACAAAAGCCTACATCGAGCTGCTGGAATTATTAAGACACAACGGGTATTACTTTTGCATGTATCGCGAAAGTGAAACTGTCAAAAAATCGGTCATCATCAGGCACGATGTTGATTTCTCACTTGAAAAAGCACTAGAAATGGCCAGACTAGAACATGATCTAGCCGTGAAATCAACCTATTTCATTCTATTATCCACTAATTTTTATAATATCTTTTCAAGAGAATCCTTCGAAAAGCTAAAACAAATCCAGTCGTTAGGCCACGAAATTGGCATTCATTTTGATGAAAAACGATATGATATTCAAACTATTGAAGATATGCAGAAAGCTGTACAAATGGAAGCCAAAATTCTCGGTAACTTACTAAATACTGAAGTGAAAGTAGTTTCCATGCATCGACCTTCCAAACTCGTATTAGAAAATGATATTCAATTCCATCAAATCATCAACTCCTATTCCTCCAAATACTTCAAAAGCATGAAATACGTATCAGATTCAAGAATGAATTGGCGAGAAGACCCGATTGAAACGATTGAATCTGGAAAATATGAAAAGCTGCACATTCTGACCCATCCTTTCTGGTATTCTACTGAAATTGAAACAATGGAAGTTAAGCTAAAGGACTTCCTCAAACAATCGATAAGTGAACGATATGATTTTATGTATGACAATTTCACCGCATTAGATCAAGTGATTGATTGGAAGGAGATAACAGGGTGATTCGTATAAAAGATATCACAGACTTTTTAGACACTACAGAAATGCCCTACACATTTATCGGTGATTCAGAACTCACGATTCATACCTATGTTTCCATTGAAAATATTGCTGCCAATTTAATTTCATGGATTAAAGACGAGAAAAAAATGCAAGCCATTATGGGAAAAGTCATTACAAATTCGCTCATTGTCTCACTACAATTTGATACAAGTTCTTTTGAGAAGGCAAACTTTATTTTTTGTGACAATCCAAAAGCCATGTACTTTACGATACTCAATCAATTTTTTCATGAAGAGACGAAGGTTGAATTTATTAGTGCAACATCGGTTGTTGAAACTAGGAGTATCGGTAACCAGGTTTACATTGGTCACCATTGTTATATAGGGCCAGAAGTTGTGATTTCAGACAATGTACGAATCGAAAATAATGTTTCGATCCAAGGGAAAGTCACGATTGGAAAAGATACAATCATTCGTTCAGGTGCTGTGATTGGTACTGATGGGTTCGGCTATTTTGAAAATACTGACGGGATCAATGTTAGAGTTCCCCATTTTGGCGGTGTGATCATTGGCGAAGATGTGGAAATTGGGGCGAATACGTGTATTGACAGAGGAACGTTAGGGGATGTGGAAATCGGGAATCATGTAAAAATTAACAACCTTTGTCACATCGCCCATAATGTCATCATTGAAGATCATGTCATGATTGCCGCGTTGGTCAATATCTCTGGAAGTGTGTGGATTAAGAAAAATGTTTATATCTCTCCTGCAGCGACGATTCGAAATCAAGTAACCATTGGCGCCAATAGTTTAATCGGCTTAGGTTCGGTCGTTGTAAAAGATGTGGAGGATAATGTGGTGATTGTCGGTGTGCCTGGAAAAAAAATAAGAAATCATGTGGGTGAGAAATGACGAACTTACGATTTGCCATCATCGGTTGTGGGAGGATTTCACCGAATCATCTGGCAGCTGCTATTCAAAATAAGTTAGACATTGTCGCCATTTGTGATCTCGATGAAAAGAAAATGGAGCAGACCCTTTCAACATTTGATTTAGGGGTTGCAGTAACTAAATATACAGATTATCGACAGATGCTGGCAATTGAAAAACCTGATTTAGTGGCGATTTGTACAGAAAGCGGGAAACATGGACAAATTGCATTGGATTGTAT
>NZ_JBFUJC010000263.1:0-4404 GCF_056401595.1 Paenisporosarcina sp. P4_E4_2
CGTTTCAGGAGTTAAGCGAGAAAGGGTTTCAAAACCTGCCGTCATAGCTAATGGATTACCTGAAAGTGTGCCTGCTTGATAAATCGGGCCACTTGGCGCGATTCGCGACATAATTTCAAGTTTCCCGCCGTAAGCACCGACTGGAAGTCCTCCGCCGATTACTTTACCAAGACACGTCAAATCCGGTGTTACGTTGAAGTGACCTTGGGCACAGTTATAACCGACACGGAAGCCCGTCATTACTTCGTCAAAGATAAGAACTGTTCCGTTATCTGTTGATAGTTCACGAAGACCTTCGAGGAAGCCAGGTTGAGGTCCGACTACGCCCATATTCCCCGCCACTGGTTCTACGATAATTGCTGCCAAGTCATCTCCGTGCTGTTTAAATGCTGCACGTACACTCTCCAAATCATTGTAAGCGACTGTAATCGTGTTTTTAGCCACTGATTCCGGCACACCTGGGCTATCCGGTAAACCAAGTGTCGCAACACCTGAGCCTGCTTTAATCAATAAGCTATCGCCATGTCCATGGTAACAACCTTCGAATTTCAGGATTTTATTACGTCCAGTGAAACCACGTGCTGCACGAAGTGCGCTCATCGTTGCTTCTGTTCCGGAAGATACCATACGTACCATTTCGATAGATGGCACACGTTCCATGACCAATTTTGCCAAGTCATTTTCAACGACTGTAGGTGCACCGAAACTTGTGCCCGTTTCAGCTACTTTTTGAATAGCTGCCACGACGTCAGGATGAGAGTGACCTAAAATAAGTGGTCCCCATGAAAGTACATAGTCGATATAGTCATTACCATCGATATCTGTAATTGTTGCACCTTTTCCGCTTGCCATGAAAATCGGATCCATATCAACCGATTTGAATGCACGAACCGGACTATTGACACCACCTGGCATCAATTTCAYGGCTTCGCTGAATGCTTGTTTTGATTTATCGTAAGAACGTTCCATTATTTCGCCCCCAACCAACGAGCCACATCTTTCGCGTGGTACGTCATGATTAAATCCGCGCCTGCGCGCTTCATGCTTGTAAGTGTTTCAATGACAATTCTTTCTTCGTCTATCCATCCGTTTTGTGCTGCCGCTTTCACCATGGCATATTCCCCACTCACATTGTAAGCCACGACCGGTAAGTCGAAGTTATTTTTCACGTCACGCACGATATCCAAGTAAGATAGTGCTGGTTTAACAATCAGGAAATCTGCGCCTTCTTCAACGTCAGATGTTGCTTCGCGCATCGCTTCATTGCGATTTGCAAAATCCATTTGATACGACTTGCGGTCACCAAATTGAGGTGTACTGTTTGCTGCATCACGGAATGGACCGTAATACGCTGATGCATATTTCACTGCATACGACATAATAGGGAGATGTGAAAAGCCTGCTTCATCCAAACCGTAACGAATAGCCGCTACGAATCCATCCATCATGTTTGACGGAGCAATAATGTCAGCACCCGCTTTCGCTTGTGCAATGGCAGTGCGAGCCAATAAATCAAGAGTTGGATCGTTTAGGACTTGTCCGTTTTCAATAATTCCGCAGTGACCATGGTCCGTATATTCACATAAGCACGTATCAGCAATGACAACCAAATGTGGGTGACGTTCTTTTACAAAGCGAATCGCTTCTTGAATGATGCCATGATCATGGTAAGCTTGTGTGCCTTCTGCATCTTTCTCAAGAGGTATGCCGAATAAAATAACCGATGGGATACCAAGTGATACAACTTCGTCCACTTCCTCACCTAAGTGATCCATAGAAAATTGGTATACGCCTGGCATTGAAGCGATCGGATTTTTAATATTTTCGCCTTCTGCAACGAAAATCGGGTAAATCAAGTCATCTGTATGTAATTTAGTTTCGCGTACCATTGCACGCAAAGTTTCGCTGTGACGCAAGCGTCGGTGTCTATTGAATTGAAGTTCTTTCATTTGTATGAGTCATCCTTCCATTTAGCAATTTCTTGAATGAGTGCAAGCCATGTGTAAGTTGTTGGCTGTATATGAACTGCAACACCTTGTTTTTTCAATGCAGTTGCAGTCACATGACCAATTGCAGCAATCGTCATTTCGTTCCAACCGATATTGGGCGCAATTTCACGTGTGAATACTTCCACTGATGAGGGACTCGCAAATGCCACAATAACATGTGGATATTGAGTGAGATAGCCACCTAAACTTTTCGCGTTACCCTCATCAGGCAGAGTTTCATATACGGTCYATTCGTCCACGGATTGTGATAGACCTTCTTTTATCGTAGCTTTAGCAAGTGATCCACGTAAAAACAAACAAGTATCTGAGTAACCGGCTACCAACGGGAATTGTTGAACAAATGCATCCGCACTGAACGTAGTTGGTGTAAACGTCACATGAAAACCTATGCGTTCTAAAGCAGTCGCAGTTTTACTGCCAACTGCTGCAATCTTACAAGGCAAGGAATCCACGAGAATCTTGTGTCGCAGCACTTTTTGTTCGAATGCAACTACTGCATTTTGGCTTGTGAAAATCAACCAGTCATAAGTGTGGAGACTATTAATAAATTGTTCGTCTTGAAACGTTACTTCCTGAGTTCGGATGAGCGGGAAAGAAATGAATTCTCCACCCAGCCTTGTCACTTCAAAAAATGCTTCGTCAGACTTTGGTTGACCTGTAAAGACAATCGTTTGTCCTTGCAAATCACCTTTTTTAGACATTTAAATCGGCTCTTACTTGTTGAATCAAATCGTAAGCACCTTGCTCGCTTAATGTCACTGCCACGTCTTTTCCTGCCGTTTCTGGTACAACATTCTTAGAAGTTTGTTTGAAAACTTGTTCAGCATCAGGTGAAGCAACCAATCCTGTAAAATGAACATCTCCGTTTTCCACTGTTGCAAAACCAGCAATCGGTACTTGGCAACCGCCATCCATTGCATGTAAAAATGCACGCTCTGCATGAACGGCTTTCCAAGTTTCTTCATGTGTCAGTTTGCCAAGCTCTCCTAATAATTCCGCGTCGTCTCCACGGCATTCGATTGCTAAAGCACCTTGACCCACAGCAGGAAGACAATCTTCAGTTGATAAATATTCCGTCACCACATCATCGCTCCACCCAAGACGCTTGAGTCCAGCTGCAGCTAAAATAATCGCATCGTACTCTTCTGTTTCAAGTTTAGCGAGACGTGTATCTACATTTCCGCGAATCCATTTGATTTCAAGGTCTGGACGCAATAACAGAAGTTGAGCTGAACGACGTAAACTGCTTGTTCCGACAACTGCTCCTACCGGTAAGTCCATAAATTTCACATGCCCTGTTGAAATAAAAGCATCACGTGCATCTTCACGCGGAGGAATACACCCGATGACAAGTCCTTCCGGCAATTCCGAAGGCATGTCTTTCATGCTATGAACAGCAAAATCGATTTCTTTGTCGTACAAGGCTTGTTCAATTTCTTTAACAAACAATCCTTTGCCCCCAACTTTTGAAAGTTGAACATCCAGGATTTGATCACCTTTTGTGACGATTTCTTTTACTTCAAACTCAAATGGTGCTCCCGCTTGTTTCATTTGATCGATAAACCAATTTGTTTGTGTCAATGCCAATTTACTTCTTCTCGAACCTACTATAATTTTTCTCATTATTAACAACCCCACTTAACCGATTAATTAGATTTTAGTACCAAAAATGAAAGTCGGATAATCGACTTCCTAAGAAAAAATTCACCAACACGAGCAGGAAGGCATAAGCATGACCCCATGCATAACTTGTTCCGTAAAGTGTCCCTTTTTTTCTTCGATAAAATAAATAGCCGTAAACAAATAATAAAATAAATGAACCTATGATTTTCACATCAATAAGCGAAAATTCATTGAGTGTAACGTATCCCCATTGCAGCCCCAGAATCAGACTGACGAACAGAAATGGAATGCCGATGACGATTGACACGGTCATCCCCTTCTCCGTTTGATCAAGAGAAGGCAGTTTCCCGAATTGTTTCGTCCATTTCTTTTTCTTTAATAAGCGATACAAAATATGATACAACGCCGAAAAGACAAAAGATAACGAGAATCCTACATACGACAGGATCGCAAAAGTTACATGGATGAATAACAACTCTGATATCAGTGTTTCCCCAACAGGTGAGCGTTCAATCTGAACAGGTGAAAATGTATGAATGGTCATAAAAATAAAACCGATGACATTCAGGAAAAACACGGGAACCATCACACGGTATATAAGATGAAGTCCGATGGATAACGAGATTAATAACCAGGCATAAAAATAAATGCCTTCAAACAAAGTCAATATCGGAAACCTTTTCGTCTCAACAATATATAGGACTAAAAAAACCGTTTGCAATAGCCACACAATGCTGAGTAGCCAAAACGCAATGCGGTGAGCTTTTGAATC
>NZ_JBFUJC010000264.1:0-4384 GCF_056401595.1 Paenisporosarcina sp. P4_E4_2
GTCCATGCTTGTTCTAATGCTTCAAACGATTCTTTTCGAACTTTTGCATCCGGATGAGAACTTAAGTTACTCGCTTGTCCTACAGAGAACTCTTTTTCTTCTCCGTCCACTGTGACACGAACTTTCACGTCACCAACCAATAAATCGTATAGTTGACCCCATCCATGATAGCCGTCCACCCCAAGAGCGGTAATCATATCTTCTTCTTTTTCAGAAAGTAATTCCTTCGCTTCATCTCGCCATTCGTTTAGAACAAAAGCAAATTCTTTTAATTGATCGTCCTTCATTAAAGCAGTCCAAACAGTTTCTTCAGTTTTTGATAACTGTTGTTGAACAACGAGCATGGATGAAGAAAAACGAGCACCTAAAGAGCCGATTTCCCCTTGCAATAAGTTCGCTTGTTTATCAGTAGTATCTTGAGCTAAATAACAACCAACAACTGCTCCAGCTTGTGTTAAATTTTCAGCAACTTGTTTAGTTTCTTCAATAATAGAAGAAATTTTAGTAGCGTCTGATTCCCCTGTTGGAACAACAAAGGATGATAAAGTTTGCTCAAAAGTATCAAGTCTACTTGCTAAAGCATCCAAATGTTCACGAAGTTCAGGAGATGAGCTTCCTCCCTTAAAAAATACGTCCAAGTCCCAAACTTCAGCATACGTCTTTGTAGTCAATATCTTTCCCCCATGTCTTTCTAAATTTTCTGAAAACACTATACTATTATATCATGCTTCTTCGCCTTGCGAAACATCGTTCTGTAGTTTTGCAATGGGTATGCCTTTTTCAATGCACACTTGCATAATATGTTCCAGAATTCTTTTTAAAACAACCTTGCGTGCATATTTCTTATTATTCGCTTCAATAAACCACGGAGCCTGTTCAACATTTCTTCAGCAGCAGTGACAAATTCTGTCAATCCAGAGACCTTCATTCTTTTAAACTTCATTTTACAGAGAGTTTTGGTAAATAGAAATTTGTTGTTGCTTTGGACTGACGTTATACTAATGTATAGGAGGTGAATGCTGTGGTTCGTTTCGCACTAATGGTCATCGCACTGATTGGTGTGATTATCATCAATGCATTGGCAAATATTTTACCACTTAACAATCAAACAACTGGTGAAATTTCCAATCGTCTTCCTGTACTATTTACACCGGCCGGCTATGTATTTTCAATTTGGTCCGTTATTTATGTATTGATGCTCATTTGGTTGGTAGGTATGTGGAAGAGGAGTAAAGATATAGATGCAACCTATATAAAGCGCTCAAATCTGTTTATCATCAGTTGCATTTTTAATGTGGCATGGATTTATTTATGGCATTATGAATATTTCTTATTTACGGTTGTCGTGATGATTGCATACCTAATTACACTAACTTTACTTTATCGTACTTATCCAGTATCCGATAACCTTCTTACTGGTCGCTTTCCAATATCAATTTATTTGGGATGGATCAGTGTTGCAACGATTACGAATATTAGTTATGTCCTAACTCTATATCAGTGGAATGGCTGGGGATTGAGTGACCCCCTATGGGCAGTCATCATGATGACTGTTGGAACAGCACTCGCACTACATATTCGATTCCACCATTTTGATATCGCTTATGTATTTGTCTTTATTTGGGCTTATATCGGAATTGCGGTCCGAAATGGTTTCGAAGAACTTCTTGTCTCTACAGCTGCTCTTTTCTTATGTGCAGTCATGCTAGCGGGCATCCTATTTATTAAAAAAAGACCAACTGCGCGTTCATAGCAGTTGGTCTTTCGCATTATTTAATCGATTTTCGTAATAAGAATTGGCGCATCTTTAGTAACGATGACCGTATGTTCAATCTGTGCAACTAATGATTTATCCGGAGTCAAGAAAGTCCAACCGTCACCAGACTCCACGACATGTTCCGCTTTTTCTGAAATGAACGGCTCAACTGCCAAAACCATACCTTCTTTTAAGATGGTAGGTTCCCATGCATCAAAGTAATTCAAAATATGCTGTGGTGCTTCATGAAGAGATTTTCCGATACCATGTCCAGTTAAGTTCATAATGACAGTTAATCCATTTTGCTTCGCTTCACGTTCCACAGCTTTGCCGATTTGATTTAACCGAGCACCAGCCTTTACTTTCAACATTGCACGGTTAAATGCACTTTCAGCTACTTCACATAGCTTTTCTTTCTTCGCGTAGCCTTCACCCACTACAAATGAAATTCCCGTATCTGCGAAATAGCCATTGAATGATCCGGATACGTCGATGTTCACTAGGTCTCCATCTTTGATGACACGTGAACCAGGAATGCCATGAGCAACTTCTTCATTGACACTGATGCATGTAAATCCAGGGAAATCGTACTCCCCTTTAGGACCAGAAATAGCTCCTTTTTCTTTAAACATGCGGCCAGCGATCTCATCAAGTTCTTTTGTCGTGACACCTGGCTTTGTTGCATCTCGCATTACATCGCGAATTTCTGCAACGATGCGACCGATAGTTTTTAACGACTCAAAGTCTTCAGTAGTTTTTGCAATCATATTCGTTAAACCCTTTCTTCCTCAAATTATCTACCCCATACTATACCACAAGAAAAGATGCTTTCCCATTTACCAAAATCATTCTGAACATTTGGTAAACCTCTAGTAAAGTATGCGCAATAGAGGAATTGCGTCATCGGCCGAATTTTAAAAACAACCCATACAGGGTTTTAACGTGGTTTTTGTTCATTCAAAACGAATTCTGTCCACTCGCTACCAACATAGATGATTCCACTCAATAAAGACACACCTTTAAATTAAACGTTATTCCGATGTTCAATCAGACGTGGTGCAGCAACGAAAATGATGGAGCAAACAATTGCTGTCAAAATAATGGAAGGAATCATATAACCGCCGTTATATACGAGCGAATAAATCCAAACGTTCTTGCCTTCTGCAGCTTCTGAAAAGAAAATAACTCCTGCGATTACGTGTGTAAAGAACCGGAAGAGCCCACCAAAAACAGCTCCCAATACGATATAAGTAATCATTTTTCCTTTACGCTGCTCATTTTTTGCTTGTATTACTTTATGTCTGACAAGTGCTGCTAAGCCAACAACTGTGAACGCTACGAAATAATCCAGGAAACCTTGGGCAGGAGTTAAAATATAAGCTCTTCCCGCTAAAATTTGAAGGACCCCAATAATCAGACCCGTGCTCAAACCTCCCGCAAGCCCCCATCGAATAGCCATCAATACGATTGGTACCATGACAAGACTAATAGATCCGCCCTGGAACCATAAGTTAATAGAAAGCATATCCAATACCAATCCGATTCCTGCAAAAATAGCCACTTCAATTAATAATAACAACTTACTTCGATTCATCTTGCTTCCTCCTTTTGCGATGTACTGCAAATCGCATGTCAGGGTGAAAAAACCATAAAAAAACAACCTCAGGGACAGAGCCTGACGTCGTTGGAGTCGGTTTCTATCCACATCCCTGCGCAAGCATTAACTTACAGGTTCAAAGGGTTAGAACGTTCCTCGCTCACTCTCAGCCATTACAGGCTCCCCTTGTGGTAAATACATCTAATTTTGATATTACGGGTTAATTGTAACCAAAGAGGGAAAGAGAAGCAAGAGGGTTTCGTTAGTTCTGTGACTTTTGGAACAGCGGTAGTATACTGAATATAAAAATTTATTGAGGATGTGAAGTTACATGATCGAGTTATTGAAAAATTTGGTAGCAGTTAAAAGTGATACAGAAGAAGGTGCCAATGAAGCACTTCGATTTTGTTCAAAATGGCTCGATAGTCATGAAATCACACATGAAGTTCTTGAAAATGAAGGCCGATTGATGATTCACGCTGAAATCGGACAAGGTCCCACAACCATCGTATGGAATGGCCATGTGGATGTAGTACCTGGAAAAATCGAGCAATTCAATCCCGTTATCGAAGGCGACCGCTTGTATGGTCGTGGATCCGCAGATATGAAAGCTGGAGTGGCAGCCATGATGGAAGCGTTCCGACGTACTTATTCTGCAAGGGAAGAACTTAAACAACGCATTGTTTTACATATTGTAACGGATGAAGAAACGGGTGGAAGTAAAACATCCGGTCATCTTGTAGAAATTGGTCGCTCAGGTGACTTTGTCATTTGCGGAGAACCAACTCACCTGAAACTAAGTGTTCAATCGAAAGGAATTCTGCATGCGGATGTCACTTTGTTCGGAAAAGCTGCCCACGGATCCCGTCCATGGGAAGGAACGAATGCCATTGAAGCAGCCTTTAAATTTAATGAACAATTAAAGACACTACCATTTACGAAAGCAAGCAATCCATATTACGAATATCCTTCCATTAACTTGGCTAAAATCCAGGCGGGCGATCGATATAATGTCGTACCTGATGAATGTC
>NZ_JBFUJC010000265.1:0-4329 GCF_056401595.1 Paenisporosarcina sp. P4_E4_2
CTGTTGGAGCGAATAAATATGTTTGGGAATAAGGTTTTACATGTTTCAAATTGACAATTGGATAGAAATTTATTAATAAAAAAGAACCATACGTAGGCTCAAGTAGTTTACAAATGGTTCTTTTTTTCTTATAGTAAACAATGTAAGTTAATATTGATTCATCTTCGGGGCAGGGTGAAATTCCCGATCGGCGGTAATAGAAGAACGTTTTCTTAAGCCCGCGAGCCGTAAGGCAGGATTTGGTGTGATTCCAAAGCCGACAGTATAGTCTGGATGGGAGAAGGTGAAGGTGCGGTCGTTTTTCGTTCTGTCATTTAACGAGACGCCTATTTAAGTGCGCCTTTCTACTCCCTTAAGCGATAACGGCTTAAGGGATTTTTGATGGGACAAAACGGACGAACTTTTCTTCTTGTGGAGTGGATCGGCAAAAGGAGAGAGTTTTTATGAAGAACAACAAACTGCGTGTCATGATTGCAGTAGCCATGTTAAGTAGTATTTCATTTGTTTTAATGCTATTTAATTTTCCGTTACCTGCATTACCACCATTTTTAAAAGTTGATTTCAGCGATGTGCCAGCACTTATTGCGGCAATTACTATGGGACCTGTAGCTGGGATTTTAGTAGCACTATTTAAAAATGTTCTATATTGGATTTTCAGTGGTAGTCCAACAGGTGTTCCTGTTGGGGAAATTGCCAATTTTGTAACGAGCATTTTGTTCATGCTTCCTGTATATGCAATTTATCGTAAAGTTTCAAATACGAAAGGTTTGGCAATTGGTCTGATTGTGGGAATTCTTGCCATGGCAATCGGAATGAGCGTGTTAAATTATGCGGTATTTTTACCGATGTACACTTATTTCTTGAATATGCCAGCACTTACTGGTTCTGCATTGCGTGATACCATTGTGCTAGGGATTTTACCATTCAACTTAATTAAAGGGTTGCTGTTGTCCGCCATCATTATTGTTTTGTTCAAGACGATGAAAACGTGGTTGGATAAACAACGAGCTCAATTTTCATAATAATAATCATTATTAGGCTATGTAAAAAAATACTAGAGATTGATCAGAAAGAGTCCATTTGCGCACAGCATGCCGCAAGAAAGAGTATGGTCAAAGGAAGTTTGACCGTACTCTTTGCGACGAGTAACCGCAGGAGCAAGGTTTCCTCTGTGCCGAGTAACCGCAGGCACAGCACTTTTGAAGTGTAAGACCAACAAGTATGCGGTTTTCATACTTGTTGGCTCATGCGTAACATGCGGCTAGCGCAAATGTGCGATAAACGACATTATATTAATAAAGCTATATTAATGAAAAAAAAAAGCTGCGAAGAAATTCGCAGCTTTTTCCTATTCGTATTTTAATGCATCTCCGTCAAATGATTCTTCGGCAACTTTAATGGAATCTGTAGGGCAGCCTTCAAATGCATCTTGCATATCTTCTTCGAGTTCATCTGGAACTTGAGTTGTTCCCATGTTATCATCTAAAATAACAAAGGCAATGCCTTCATCATCATAATCGTAAATATCAGGTGCAGCTGCGCCACATGCGCCACAAGCGATACAAGTATCTTTATCTACAATAGTATACTTCGCCATGTTTAAAACCTCTCCTTTTTCTCCGTTCGCTTGAAAAAGCTTTTCGTATTTATTCTAATCATGTTTTCCTCAATTTTCAACCTAAATACATATTAAATTGGAGGAAGTCTTGTGCTATTCCAACAAATCATCTTACATATGGTCAATCGATTAAATGAAGAACGTACAATTTCAGCTCCGTTTCACCTAATTAGAGGTAAACGTTCGGGTCAAACCATCCAAGATGTTAAAAGTTATGGACTGACCAATTACTTTTCACTTTTTCCAAAACTCACAAAACCAACATATGAACAATATGTGCAACAAATGATTCAGTCAAACTTGCTGATTGTCAACGAGCAATCGATTCCCAAACTAACGCACTTGGGAAAAGAAAAGTTGAAGGAAATGCCACCATTGCAGTTGAATGGCTGGTTATATAGAGGAAATGAACGCATTTTCTTTCAACGTATATCGTTAGTTACTCAAACACTATCGCATGTTAACGCAAAAAAATGGACGTTCACACCCATTCAAAAAGATGAAAAGATTCAACAATGGGTTCGTCATTTTTTGCATGACTTTACTTACAAGTCAAATGAGTTCATTTCAAAATATTATGAAGAACTGCTCAGTGTATGCCAGTCGGACAAGTTATCCGAACTTCATTTAGTAATTCTCAGTCATCGTTTGACTGGATATGAGGTAAGTGGAGTGACATGGCAACAGCTTTCCCGCGCTTTAGAGGAAGATGAAATGGATCTTCAAATCCGTCTGCAAGAAAGTTTACATATTATACTAGATGAAATTTCCATCAGACCATCTTTGAGTCTATTAACGAGAATGATTGAAGATATCAAAGTATCAACTCCATTAACTGACTCAGCTAAGAAAACCTCAGATTTGTACCAAAAAGGCTATTCATTTGAAGAAATTAGTTCAATGCGCCAACTAAAGACAAGCACAATCGAAGATCATTTTGTAGAGATGGCGATGAATGGATCATTATTATCAGTAGAGATGTTTTTTCTGAACGAGGATGTTCCGACGCTCATTCAAAAAATCAAACAACAAGAAACTAAAAAATTGCGGACGCTAAAAGACGTTTTCCCCAGTTATACGTACTTTCAACTAAGGCTGCTTTTGGCTATAGGAGGGGAATCGAATTGACGTCAAATCTGGAGAAAGTTCTATATGATAAATTTGGTTACCGTACGTTTAGGCAAGGTCAAAAAGAAATCATAAAAAGTATTATCAATAAAGAAGATGTCCTTGCAATTTTACCTACAGGAATGGGTAAATCACTTTGTTATCAGCTACCGGGATATCTTTTACCGCATAGCGTCATCATTATTTCGCCCTTGCTATCTTTAATGCAGGATCAAGTTGAACAGCTGAAAAAAATGGGGGAGAGGCGAGTCGTTGCGGTAAATTCATTTTTGACTCCTCCTGAAAAAAATGCGCTTTTGCAGAGAATGGAAACATATAAATTCATTTTTCTATCACCAGAAATGATGATGCAAGAACAAGTGAGAGCTAAGTTAATGACCATGAAGATTTCTTTAGTTGTTGCAGATGAAGCTCATTGCATATCACAATGGGGATTCGACTTTAGACCGGACTATTTGCGATTGAGTGATTGGTTGTCTTTTAACGGACGCCCTCCAATCCTTGCGTTAACTGCGACAGCGACACCAAAGGTTATTGAAGATATCACCACTCAATTGAATATGCGCCAGCCATCAATCCATATCCAAGCACTCGATCGACCAAATATTCGTTATGAAGCGGTTGAAGTTGATTCCCTGGAGCATAAGTTTGATCTTATCGCAGAACAAATAGAGCGCTTTACCGGTCCGGGAATTCTGTATACGCAATCACGTAGAAAAGCAGACGAATATGCTCTGAAATTAAATGCGAAGGGCATCCGTATTGCCTCCTACCATGCAGGAATGGAACAAGTCGACAGGATGTTTATTCAACAGCAGTTTTTGAATGGTGAAATTGATTGGGTGTGTGCGACAAATGCCTTTGGAATGGGTGTACATAAAGATGATGTGCGGCAAATCATTCATGATCATTTTCCGTCATCGGTTGCCAATTACGCTCAGGAAGTTGGGCGTGCAGGAAGAGATGGCCTTGATTCACTGGCCACAATGTTTTTTACTCGAGATGATGAAGATTATTCGATTTTCGTGGCTACGAACGATTTTCCCGAAGAGACACATGTCAGATTGTATAAAGAATTTCAGCAAAACGGACAACATCCTAGTCAATTAGTGGAGATTGGCGTGTTATCTGAAACGCATGTACGAATATTAACCTATTGGTTACCACGCAAATCAGTTGAGGAGACCATCGATATTTTGCATCAATTAAAACAGCAAAAGATTCAGCAGATTTATTTGATGAAAGACATTTTAACGAATTCTTCTTGCATTCGACAGCAAATCGTTGAAGTGTTTGGACAGCAACTTAAGGAAAGACCAGAAAATTGTTGTTCGAAGTGCGGATTAAATAAAGAGAATATCGTAAAATCATCGGAACAACCAGCAGCCAAAATAATACTGAAAGCTTGGGAAAAAAGAATTTCAGCATTGTTCCAACGAAACTGTTAGAGGTTTATTTTACTTTTTCTCCAAATTTCGTCATAATAAATAAAGATGAAAAGTAGAATAGGAGTTTACAGCTATGAATAAAGATGATTATCAAAATAAAATTGAAGAACATCGTAAACCCATACAATTAAATGG
>NZ_JBFUJC010000266.1:0-4316 GCF_056401595.1 Paenisporosarcina sp. P4_E4_2
GGATGATTCCTACAACAAAAGGAAAGATATATTAAGTGTTTTTAATACGATCTTCTATAAAACGAATAAATGGATAGGAAGCAAACTCTCTGTTGAGGAACAGGGATATTTTAAACAATATTTATTTGAACAACCATCTTTTAACAATCGCGATTTTTCTTTCTCAAAATTAGCGATAGAAAAAGCACAGGCTATTCGAAAAGATGAAACGGATGCTATCGTGCCACACCTCCCATCTATTCGTGCAGAAGCAAATTTCCGTTGGAATCAAATGAAAAGACTCCGAGATGCTTTTCATAAGGAAATTAACAAAGTTGAAACAAAATCAATTACTCTTCCTTCTGAATTTTATTACGATGAACCAGAACGTATAGGAGAGCGTTTTTATTTTCGTTTATGGGATAAGCCTTCATTTGTTCTTAACCATCGGGAACAGTTTTCAGACACTGTTATAAAACAAGCTGAACAAAGAAAAGTAACATACTCCGATGAAAATAATATGTATTTCCTTGAATTTATATATGCAGAATCACTAAATATTGATCCTGATGTAGAGGGGCTTTGGTTTAATGAGCTAATTGAGTACAATGTGATAGGAAGATGGGAAAAATGTAGACCTATAGAAGAACATGAGGGTATCTTGAATTATTTATCAATGCATGGTTATGAATCAAACGGTAAAACACATCCCACTCCTTTCAGCTCAAGACAAGCAGGAGTCCTTAGCCCTTCAACTTTTATTACACAGAATAAACAAAAGTCAGAGGGAATATTAATTGATGTGGAACCGTTTTATGTTGCTTGTACGTTTGGAATTTTAGCAATCGATATTTTAACAACTACAGGTGCAAGAATTAATGAATTACTTCAAATCAATAATACAAAAGAATGTATAGAAGTGAAGAAAGTCAAAGACAAATTACACTTCTCTTTTAAAGCAGTTCCTAAAGGTAGAGATTCATTAGAAGAATTTTATATTAGCAAGCAGACAATGGGGTTAATTCAAACTGTATCAAGAATGTTAAAAGAACATTATAATTCCTCTAACATCTCAAAGGTTCATTATAGATATAGAAGAAAGCATCTATTTTCAGAACCTAAACCTTATTATTTTCAATATGAGGGTAAAGCGTTTGAAGAAAGGGCAATATACAGTTCAATTCGTTTTCTACTTCATGGTTTAGTTTTTGAAACACCTAATGGAAAACCTGTAACAATTAAAACACATCTTTTACGTCATGCTTTTGCGACAGAAGCAGTGCAACGCCAAAAAATGTCGATTGACATTGTAGGTAAAATGTTGCATCAAAAGGATTTGAATGTCACTGGTTATTACTCGGCTCCTACTCCTACCCAAATTGCAGAATCAGTAAGAGAATTGCATGATGTAATATCCAGCTATGTAGATATAGATGATGCGTATTTAAGAAGTGGTGAAGAGTTGCAAAAAGAGTTAGATGATCATATAGAAAAAGTGGGTGTATTCAATAAAGTATTAGGTGGTACGTGCGTCACTGATTACGTTTGTCCTACTAAAATGCAATGTTTGGGTTGCAAAGCTAAAATTCCAGAACCAGATCAAGAAGGAGAACTTTTAGAAGTAATTCAATTATCGAAGGATATGGAGAAACGCTTTAAACAATTAGGATTAGAAGTTGAAGTTCGCAAAGCAAAAGAAATGGCAAAGCAAGCTAAGATCGAACTAAAAGAGATTGACTTGATAAAACAATATAGAGAGGAACGTCAATATGAACCAACAGTCCAACATAATCCATTCAGATAATCGCCAATGGCTTGAAAAGGTGCATCAGCAGCGTAAAGAACGTTCTGTTTCTATTGGTGTTGAAACAATTGATATACTCGTTAATAGAGGTATTCCCGTGACATATCATAATATTAGCAAGCATTCTAAGCAGCTTGATCCTCAAGGGAAAGGGATTCATCCGAATACAATTAAGCGTAATGATGATTTATATGCTTATTACAAAGAGCATAGTAAAACATTTAAAGTGAATAAGGTGCGTAAAAAGCCCATAGAGACGCCAAAATTTGATGAATCAAGTTTAAGGAAGATTTCTCCCAAACGTGATATCAACCTCGTTAAAACAAAGTATAAGAAGCTTACGAAGGAAGAATTAGTGAATAGACTAATAGCCGTAGAACAATATGTTGCACAAAATCAAAAGCGGTGGGTTGCCAATCAATTTGAACAGTTTAAATAGACAATTATTGAGATGCAAAGATAGCCTTGCCTTGTTAAGTTATTTTTAACAAGGCTATCGATTAAAGAATACATATAAAATACCTTTTTCTTTTTCCAAACGTGCGATTTCTTTACAAACGATTGGAGCCACTTCTTTTCCTAATAACTCAATTGAACGCATGACATCTCATGTGGTATTACACTTAGAGGAACGTGTAACATAAAACGAGTAATGCCTACGTTTTTACGCAGGAAAATAATTTTTTCTGCAACAGTTTTCGCATCTTCTACATATAAAGCACCTTGTAAGCTACGTGCGTGATCATATGATTCTTCGCTCACGACCATTGACATTCATTCGTTCTCGGGTTGATGGGGAGAAAAACGCTATTGACAGTGTAAATTATCATAATATCGGCATGTGTTTCAACAGCAAATTAACAATATAAATGGCAAATAAAAACGCTCAGAAATCTGAACGTTTTTTGACGTATATTTACTATCATTATTTTACTAAAGCATCTGTTACTTTAATAAGTTTATTATGTTCCTTGAAGTTTTATTGTGGTGGTTTACTACTATAAACTACTTCACCCTCACTATTGTAAGCAATATAATCAGCATCATATATTTCATCACTTTTGGTTCTAAACAATCCAAATTTCTCATCTGAATCCTTAGCAAGAAGTTTGAAATTATGAATTGAATCCCCACCTTTGACAATTTTCACGCTATCTATTTCTTTATCGAATACCCTTAGTAAAACAGCATTAAATTCTTCTTCATTGCTAAAAGGAGAATCGAAAAATGAAAGGTGGATTGGTTCAGTTATCCCTTCTGGAATAAAGGAATAATCTCTTTTTTTCTTCCAAGAAAACAACGATTTTTCAAGATACATTTCCATCTCAGTACCATCAGCCGTTTTGGAAAAAGCAACTGATTTATTGTCATCAATTACTTCAATATGATTTATGTTTGTAACGTTCCAATGGTTTTTAATTTCACCTGCTATTTGTTCCTTGTCATCTCCTCGTGGCAAGAGCCAAAATAAAACAAGAACAATAGCAATGATAACCCAAATAATGACTTGTTTATTTTTTTTAAACACCCAAATTCCCCCTATAATTTTTAAACCTTCTTCAACTAAACTGCCCCGTTAGTTCAATAAGAAAAAAGAGCTGCCTAGCAGCCCAAGAATCTTCAACTAAACTCGTTAGATACAATTAAGATCCTGTGGAGGACAAGAAATACATCCCAATAAGGATAAACATAATCACCAATATTCCTATTAGTAGACGTTTCAATAAAATTCCCCCAAACTATTTTACTACCTTACTTATAGTTTTATATTCAATAAACTAATCGTTTATTCCTTGTTCAACTAAACTGCCCCGTTAGTTTAAGTGAAGTATTTCACAATCTTCAAATATAATATAACATAAAATATCCAAATTCTTACAAAAAACAAGTTCGCTTAATATTAAACGAACTACCTCAGTTTTAGCATTGTTTTTAACAACACCGCATAAATTTATGTGGTGTCTTCAATTTGCATTCTTATTGATGTGCTAATTAGTATGTCAAATTGAATAGAGCATTGATAAGACAACTTAATAGGAGACACCAATTCATATGTGAATTGTGTCCCCTATTAAGTTGTTATTCAATGTTTTCTCCCCTTCAACCAACCCGTTAGTATTTTTCTCTTAGCTTTTTTATGGAAAATGTAAAGACTTTGTTCAACTAACCTTGCCTATAGTTAAAGAAAAGCTGAACTAATTGTCTGTATTAGTTCAGCTTAAACTTAGACCATTATAATGTTACACATTATATAAAGAATACTGCTGTAATAAAGTTATAACTTTAATTCTTGACTTTTAATAAAAAATTTTTCGTGTCGGGTTTCTTCTTATTGGTTTTTCATCAATTTTTCGATAGGATTTTTCCAACTGATATCTGCTTCTGGGTAGTTCATCAAGATTTCTTTTTCCAGGAATAAAAAATCGTCCCGTGTAAAGCCTTGCAGTTTCATTGTATCTTTGACCCAGACAAATATGGACACGACTTCGAATGCATCACCAGTAGTACCAAGATATTTCTCGCCCTCAAACAG
>NZ_JBFUJC010000267.1:0-4277 GCF_056401595.1 Paenisporosarcina sp. P4_E4_2
CCATTTTCCCGTTCGTGCTTTTTCCTGAAGATCCTTGGCAAGTTCTACATCAATGGTTCGTTTGCCCATTTGCACCTGCACAACATTTCCAAGACTTTGGTTCGTCGCTACTAACTTAACAGCCGACTTTTTGTAATACTTATCAAACCCATTCGGCAGCTTATGAAGCTCAAATGTGACTTTACGGAAATCCAGACTTAAACGGGCACTCCGGATGCCAATTTCAAGTCTTTCGACATCGGCATTACGCTCCATTACCCGTAAATAAGATTCCCAGCTTGAAATCCGTTTTTTTACGTACTCCGATCGGTCGGAAGCAATAGGTAGAGACTGAATAATCCTATAAAGAGCGAGYGTCATTTCCGTAGACACCAAGCCTTTACGGTCAAATGCCATCCTCATCTGCAAATGGCGGTTATTTCCTAATTGAATACGCTTTTTAGTTATATAGAAATGAACGACCTCAAGCCCGTTACCAATCCATTCGCACTCCATGACTGGCGTACCTTCAATAGCTTCTGACTCTATATATAAAGACACGCGTTTTTGATTCGTCTGTCCATCTGAAAGGCGTTCCATATGAACATCCACAACTGGAGACACGTTCAACAAGTTCGTCATCTCTTCAGCCATTTTCGGTTTATTTTTCTTAAACCGGCTGCTCACGGCTAAGTTACACCGTGTTATTTCACTTACTATCACACTCACCTCTGAAACACTCCTAACCCGTCCAAACCATATCTTCCTATTGTAAAGGATAGTTGTCCTCAAATCGACCGCTCATGAAGAATCCTTTTTGCCCTTTTTTTGGAACTTATTATCACAGAAAAAAGCGACTGAAGTTGTTTTTCAGCCGCTTTCGAATTTCTTTATGAAATTCCAACAATATTTCAATGATCTTATTTTAAGGAATTATACTATCCTCTATCACCTATTTAGATTCATTCACTTTATGCAGGTACATTCGAGCGTTGCGCACCTTCCCCATTAAACGTCGGTTTCACTTTATTAAAAATTCTTTTGTTTACTGAATTGATACACTTTCTTCTGGACACCATCCCTGTTATTAAAGAAAAGCACCCCTAATCGGATTGACTGTCGATTGGAGATGCTTCTTTTTCAGTTCAATTCACAAAAATATAGAACTATTTAATGGATGAAGAAGTAGGAGATTAACGTGCTTAACAATAATAGGGACGATACGCTCTCTCGTCAGGCGCACAGGTGCAAGCAGGCAATGGATGGCGAGTCCATCCACCAACGCATACAGTGTTTCGATTTCTTCCTGAAGTTCAATTCCTGGTTTCAATCTTCCGTGTGCTTCCAGTACAGAAAGGAATTGCTGTAGCGCCTGCAAAATCCCATCATCTCCCTCGAATTTATGACGGAATTGGACATTGGCCATGAAGTGGAACCAAACTGTCATTTCGAGACGGGACTGGTCATCCAAAGGAATAATTTCCAAAGAGAAATGAACAAGCAACTCATCCATTGGTATGTCCTGTGCAAACTTTTTCTCAATCCGTTCCGTCACTCTTTCTTTCACCAACTCCATCGAATAGCTCAACAGCTCTTCTTGAGAAGAAAAATAATGGCGCAAAGAACCTAATGATAGATTGGCTTCATCGGCAATCGCCCGGACAGTTGTTCCTTCAATCCCTTTCTTCATAATCATTTCCCACGTGGCTTCTGCAATAATTTGTCTTCGTTCTTCGTGATTCACTTGTTTTGGCATAGGTTTATTATAGCGACTAATGTACAGTCAGACAATCTTTTTAGAACACTTGTATTAAATAAAACTTGTGGTATATTTTAATTAATACGAACGTACTAAATAAAACATGGAGGTGTGCACATGAATGGAATTGCTTGGGCCATTGTCATCTGTGAAATTTTATTTTGGTTATTTATCGTCAGTGGGCTTGTTGTTCGCTATCTAGGAAAAAGAGAAAAACTTGGGTTTATACTTTTAGCAATGACACCTTTGGTGGATTTGGCTCTGCTTGTATTAACGGGATTCGACTTGTACAGAGGTTCGACTGCCACGATGGCACATGGAATTGCTGCTATCTACATCGGGGTTTCCGTGGCTTACGGTAAATCGATGATTCGCTGGGCTGATGATCAGTTTTGTTTTTATATCCTAAAAAGCAGGAAGAAGCCCGCCAAAAAAATGGGAATGGCTTTTGCTAAACAAGATTTCCTCAATTGGATTAGGCATCTCTTCGCCTTTTTAATCGGTGCTGGGTTATTACTCGGTTTGACAATATGGGTGGGCAATGCCGACAGAACGGAAGCTTTTCAACAAATTCTTCGCGTATGGGCGATTGTACTCGGCATTGACTTACTCATCACCTTGAGTTACTTTATCTGGCCACGCCCAGCGAGGCATACAGCCTAACTCTGCAAGTATTGATAAAAACAAGGAACAGATTTATCAAGTGAAATTCAGCCATAATGAAAAGAGACTTTCAATTATCCATAAATTGAAAGTCTCTTTTCAGTTGCTTGAAATTGGATATAAGAAATGAATTTTAACGCCTGCATATGTTATAGTTTCTCATTTTTTTGTAACACCAAGTGGACGCTTTTCGTTACGCATGTTATGGCCAATTAAGTTATGTTCAACCTAATAAAAGCCAAGCTTATTGTTTAAGTGGACCCGGTAGTGAAATTTTTGCTTTTCGGTATCCCTCAAAAATATCAATGGCCGCAAACACTACACACACGATGATGATGCTTTGATATGCCCAATCATAAAGGTTGGAATCAATCTTCAGTTGTTGCAAATAGACAACGAACTGCTCACTCAAAATCGAATCGTTTCCAATGATTGTCGCTAAAACCACCAGAGTAATGAGGTGTGTAATGGTATTCAAACTTGCAACTTTCATCGTCCATTGTCCGACAAAAGCTTTATACAATGCCAGAGTTACCTCCAATACAATTACAAGGACTACTAGCAGCCAGTAAGAATTCAGTATTTCCTGATTAAAAATGGGGAATTGAAATTTGATTCCGTTCGCTCCATCTTCATAGGTTCCTACCAATTTAGCAGCGTTGAAGTAAATAGCTGCCCAGGTGGCTGTCCATATTAGACTGCCTAAAATCATACATTTTTGAATGGCTTTTTTCTTTGGAATTGGATTTACGTTCTTTAAATCTTCCGGAGTCCATTTCTTCATACTCATCGTGAGTGGTGCCTGGTCTCTGGATTTGTCCGTCCATTCAATGACAGCAAAGACCAAAGTTAACCAAAACGCTGTTTGCATGGCAGTGCTCAACAATTTCCAAATGGCTATTCCGAATACGTTGAGAATGACGGTTATGATTTCTTCATCCCCTTTAGCCGAAACAAGTGCATCCGCCACCGAAGCAATCAGTGTGATTGTCATTGCTATTGGTAGGATAAGTTTCAAAAGATTGATATATATATCGAAATACTTCGGGCCGATCAGATGCATAGGCCGATCCAAATAATTGTGTGCCATCACTGACGGATTGCCAAGCTCGGCGAGCACTGCCTTTACTTGAGCTTCGGTCGGTTCATTTGGAAGCATATCTTCTATTGTAGAACGCAATTCTAAAGCAATGTCTTCCCTTGTGTTTTCAGGCAACCTTCTTGTAACTTCATGGATGTACAAATCAATCCACTTCATCTTGTTCGTCTCCTTTCAATAATCCGTACAGTTCTTGTGATGTTTTTTCCCATTCTTCTTTTAGCTGTTCAAAAATTTTCACACCGAATGCACTCAATACGTAATATCGGCGCGGCCTGCTCTCTGTTGTCTCCCATGTACTGGTCACGAGCTCTTGTTTTTCTAAACGCCTCAATAATGGATAAAGTGTACTTTGATCAATTTTGATGCCGTTCTTTTCCAATCTTTGGACGAGTGAATAACCGTATTGTGGTGTTCTCAATTGACTCAATACCGCCAAAGTTAACGTCCCCCTGCGCAATTCAGTCGTCAAAGAACCCAATAGTTGATTCATTATTTCACCTCTTTCTCTATACTGTATGTCACACACCTTCATACTGTACATCATACATTATTGTATTCTGAAAAGTAAATTAAAATGAAGGCTTATGAAAAAGAAAAAAGACTTTCAATTAATTATTAATTGAAAGTCTCTTATTGTAGCTGAAAGAAAAAATGAATCACGGGAACTTAATCTTTATCGCAGATTTCTTACACCGCTTGCTGTTTTTTACGAATATACAGGGACAGACACATAAACAACACTAGATAAAATGCCAAAATGGCTATGTTTTTCAC
>NZ_JBFUJC010000268.1:0-4273 GCF_056401595.1 Paenisporosarcina sp. P4_E4_2
GAGTTAGTATGTTCAAATTCTTTACGTGCGAACACATTAACTAATGCTGTCGGCGTCATTAAAGAAGAAATGAGAATGCTGGACTCCGTTATAATGGGTGCTGCAGATCAATGTGCTGTCCCTGCGGGTGGCGCTCTTGCGGTAGATCGTCATGAATTTGCGGGGTATGTAACAGAAAAAGTGAAAAATCATCCTCTTGTTGAAGTCATCAATGAGGAAGTAACTGAAATTCCTGAAGGCATTACCATTATTGCTACAGGACCATTAACTTCTCAGGCTTTGGCTGAAAAGATACAACAACTGACTGGTCAGGATTATTTATACTTTTATGATGCAGCTGCCCCAATAGTTGAAAAAGACAGTATTAACATGGACAAGGTTTATGTGAAATCCCGCTATGATAAAGGGGAAGCAGCATACATCAATTGTCCGATGACAGAAGAAGAGTTTGACCGTTTTTATGAAGCTCTGATTTCTGCTGAAGTAGTGCCTTTAAAAGAATTCGAAAAAGAAATCTATTTCGAAGGTTGTATGCCGTTTGAAGTGATGGCTGAACGTGGGAAAAAGACTTTATTATTCGGTCCAATGAAGCCAGTTGGACTGGAAAATCCGAGAACTGGCAAGGTTCCTTTTGCTGTTGTACAGTTGCGACAAGATGATGCAGCAGGCACTTTGTACAACATTGTCGGATTTCAGACACATTTAAAATGGGGTCCACAAAAACAAGTTTTGCAGTTAATTCCAGGTTTGGAAGATGTGGAAATCGTCCGCTACGGCGTGATGCACCGTAATACGTTCATCAATTCACCAAGAGTTTTGAAACCTACATATCAACTAAAGACAAATGATCAATTGTTCTTTGCGGGACAAATGACAGGTGTTGAAGGATATGTTGAATCAGCCGGAAGTGGCTTGATAGCAGGGATAAACRCTGCAAGATTAGCTTTGGGGGAAGAATTACTTGTATTCCCTGAAGCTACCGCACTAGGCAGTATGGCTCGCTATATTACAGAAGCTGATCCGAAAAACTTCCAACCGATGAACGTCAACTTTGGTTTATTCCCTACTTTGTCGCAACGGTACAAAACGAAAGAAAAGCGTGGAGAGAAGCAAGCTGAACGTGCACTTGGCACAATTCAAAATTTTATGAATTCATATTCGATTTAATTGCTGAAAGCCTCTAATTATTGTTATAATTTAGAGGCTTTTTACTTTGTCATATTTATAAATTCGTATACAATTCATTTTTCACGTGTTTTGCCATCCAGCTGCTCCGGCTGTTTCAAGACGGGACGGTTCCTGGCGCTTTAACTATTTGGAGGTGCAGACACCTATGACTCCCTTAGAAGCTTTGTCTCAATTTAAAAGCTATATCCAGCTTGAAAAGAACTATTCAGAACACACTGTTCGAGAATACGAATCGGACTTACTGTACTTTTTTGATTTTTTACAATCAGAAGGTATTACAAGCTTACATGATGTCGAATATATTCACGCTAGACTGTATGTGACAAAACTGTACGATGAATCACTTTCACGTACTTCGATTTCCAGAAAAATATCTGCGATCCGTTCTTTCTTCAAGTTTGGCAACCGGGAATTCGGTTTAAAAGAAGATGCATTTCGCTCGTTATATCATCCCAAAAAAGAGGAACGACTTCCTCATTTTTTTTATGAAGAAGAGTTACAACAACTATTCCAGGCAACTGAAGGCGAAGAACCCATGGTGCTTCGTAATCGGGCAATCCTTGAAATGTTGTATGCAACCGGAATTCGGGTAAGCGAGTTAACATCTTTGGAAGAACGCGATATTGATAAGCGTCTCGGCATCATGAGAGTAATGGGTAAAGGCAGAAAAGAGAGATATGTACCGTTTGGTCAGTTTGCTCAAGATGCGTTGGAACTCTATATGGACGAAGCGCGTCCTAAATTAATGAAACAAGCTAAACACAATTTTGTATTTACAAATATGCGTGGTCAGCCTTTGACTCCGCGTGGTGTTAGATATATACTGAGCGACTTAGTGGAAAAAGCAGCATTGCATACTAAAATCTATCCGCATATGTTGCGGCATACATTTGCAACACATTTACTGAACAATGGAGCCGACTTGCGTACTGTCCAAGAATTACTTGGGCATAGTCATTTGTCTTCGACACAAGTTTATACACACGTAACGAAAGAACATTTGCGAAGAACTTATATGAATGCACATCCTAGAGCATAATGAAGGATGAGCTAAACGAGAGGTGAACTTCATGGGAGAAATACATGCAACCACGATTTTTGCGATTCAGCATAAAGGAAAATCTGCAATGTCTGGCGATGGTCAAGTTACTTTAGGAAATCAAGTTGTCATGAAGCATACAGCAAAAAAAGTTAGACGCTTATACAACGGTCGAGTGCTTGCAGGTTTTGCTGGATCAGTGGCAGACGCTTTTACTTTATTTGAAATGTTTGAAGCGAAATTGATGGAATACGATGGCAACTTACAAAGAGCTGCAGTCGAACTTGCCCAACAATGGAGAGGCGACAAAATGTTACGAAGACTTGAAGCGATGTTGCTCGTGATGAATAAAGAAACACTTTTATTGGTTTCAGGTACTGGTGAAGTAATTGAACCCGATGATGGCATTTTAGCAATCGGTTCTGGTGGGAATTTTGCATTGGCAGCAGGACGTGCACTGAAACAATATGCTGGTGAAACATTGAATGCCACCGAAATTGCCAAAGCAGCACTTACAACTGCAGCTGATATTTGTGTATTTACCAATCATCAAATTATTGTGGAGGCGTTAAGTGAATGAATAAACAACAGTTAACACCAAAACAAATAACCGAGCACTTAGACCGTTTTATTGTCGGACAAAAAGAAGCTAAAAAATCAGTAGCTGTAGCGTTGCGAAATCGCTATCGTAGAAGTTTGTTGTCTGATGAGATGAAAAATGAAGTTATACCGAAAAATATACTGATGATTGGTCCTACTGGTGTCGGTAAAACGGAAATTGCGAGAAGAATAGCTAAACTTACGAACGCACCGTTTATCAAAGTAGAAGCCACCAAGTTTACAGAAGTTGGCTATGTTGGCCGTGACGTGGAATCAATGGTTCGTGATTTAACAGAAGCGGCTGTACGTATAGTCAAAGAAGAAATGACTGAAGGCGTAAAAGCACAAGCTGAGCGATTGGCGAATGATGCCATCGTCCGTCTTCTCGTACCATCCTTGAAAAAGAAACATAATACGCAAAATCCATTTGAAATGTTATTTGGTCAAAAAGCAGAACAGGAAGAACCTGCAAATGACGATACAGACATTCGTTTAAAACGCTCCCAAATTGCCGAAGACTTAAGAGACGGTAAATTGGAAGATGAATGGGTAAACGTAGAAGTTACAGAACAGGCTCCTTCCATGTTTGATGCCTTCCAAGGCTCTGGGATGGAAAGTATGGGGCAGAATATGCAAGATGCATTATCTAACCTGATGCCGAAGAAAAAGAAAAAGCGCCGCTTGCAAGTGAAAGATGCACGACGAGTCTTAACTCTAGAAGAAGCTCACAAGCTTATCGACTCAGAGGAAGTAGCTCAAAAATCCATCGAACGTGCCGAGCAAACGGGAATCATTTTTATTGATGAAATCGATAAGATTGCGAGCAAGGGGGGCAACGGTTCATCTGCGGATGTTTCGCGTGAAGGTGTACAACGTGATATATTACCGATTGTAGAAGGATCGACTGTTCAGACGAAGTATGGTGCAGTCAAAACTGACTACATGCTTTTCGTAGCTGCTGGAGCATTTCACACAGCAAAGCCTTCGGATTTAATACCGGAACTACAAGGACGCTTCCCAGTCCGTGTGGAACTTGAAAAGTTAACAAAAGATGATTTTGTTCGTATTTTGAAAGAACCAGATCATTCATTGATACGCCAGTACAAATCTTTGCTGGAAACTGAAGGGGTAACGCTTGAATTTACTGACAGTGCAATTGAGCGAATTGCTGAAATTGCAACAGAAGTGAATCAAGAGTCCGATAATATAGGTGCACGTCGATTGCATACGATTTTGGAGAAGTTACTTGAAGAGCTTTCTTATGAGGCTTCTGACATTGCTCCCGCGCATATCGACATTACTCCTGTATATGTCGACCAAAAACTTGGAAATATCGTAAAAAACAAAGATTTGTCACAATTTATTTTGTAATGTAAGTTATAGCTATTCCCAAAACAATTAAAAACCTTTAGAATATTTAATAAATAGCAGTACCCAATATAGGAG
>NZ_JBFUJC010000269.1:0-4248 GCF_056401595.1 Paenisporosarcina sp. P4_E4_2
CCCTTCAGAGGCTCTGAAAAAAGAAGTTCGCGAAACACTCGTCGACCTTGGGAAACTTCCAAAGGAAGCGGCTGTAAACTAATAACTTAGTTGATGATCACTACAAACTTAAGAATATAGGTGATAAGTATGGTATCTTCACGAGAAAAAGTGGCGTTTAAACATGAAACGCAAGACAATATCCTACTCTATATCAATGGGGAATTCACTTCTGCTACTAGTGGCAATATGATAATCAATATGAATCCTTTTACAAATGAACAAATCAACGAAGTTGCTGAAGGACAAGCAGAAGACATTTATAAAGCAGTAGCTGCTGCACGTGATGCCTTTGACCATGGTCCTTGGAAGACGATGAAACTTACAAAAAGAATGGAATACATTTATCGGATAGCGGACTTGATTGATGAAGAAGTAGAGAGAATTGCTTACTTGGAAGCGCTCGATACGGGACTTCCAATCAGCCAAACCAAAAAAATGGTTGGCCGTGCTTCGGAAAACTTCAGGTTTTATGCACGCATGGTGGAAAGCCGCCTCGTCGGCGATGCCTATCAAGTGGACGACGAATTTATCAATTATACAATCAACACGCCAGTTGGTGTAGCAGGGTTAATCACTCCGTGGAATGCACCATTTATGCTGGAAACATGGAAAGTTGCTCCTGCACTGGCAACCGGCAACACGGTTGTTTTGAAGCCAGCAGAACTGTCGCCACTGTCGGCGAACTTGTTAGCTGAAATCATTCATAAAGCAGACCTGCCAAAAGGTGTCTTCAACGTGGTTCATGGCTATGGAGAGACAGCTGGGGATGCGCTCGTTAAGCATCCCGAAGTTCAACTGATTTCATTTACAGGGGAGACAAAAACCGGCTCGACTATTATTAAAAATAGTGCTGATACTTTGAAAAGCTGTTCGATGGAACTAGGTGGGAAGTCACCGATTATCGTCTTTGACGACGCTGACTTTGAGCGGGCAATGGATGCATGCGTCTGGGGAATTTATTCCTTTAACGGGGAAAGATGTACCGCGAACTCCCGCTTGTTTGTGCAGGAATCCATAAAAGATGAATTTATTGAAGCACTGAAAAAACGTGTAGCAAAAATCAAGATGGGTGATCCACTAGAAGCCGACACAGAAGTGGGGCCCTTAATCGATAAAGGTCATTATCAAAAAGTGAAAAGCTACTTGGATATTGCCAAAGAAGAAGGCGCGGAAGTCATTACGGCAGATATTCCTGAAGAAATGGCGAAAGGGAATTTTGTTGCACCGACTCTACTGTTAAATGCAGAGAATCATATGCGCATCGCCCAGGAAGAAATTTTCGGACCGGTACTGACGGTTATGACATTTAAGGATGAAGAAGAAGCTATTAAACTGGCTAACGATATCAATTACGGGCTGGCAGGATATGTATGGACAAATGACATCAAACGTGGTCACCGAGTAGCGCATAAAGTGGAAGCTGGTATGTTATGGGTGAACGCTCAAAATGTGCGTGATTTAAGAACTCCTTTTGGAGGCTCGAAGTATTCGGGAATCGGTCGTGAAGGCGGACATTACGGTTTCGAATTTTATACCGAGCAGAAAATTATTCATGTTTCAATAAACGATCACCATATTCAACAATTCGGAAAATAACGGCAGAGGGGGGTGACCACAATGGATTTTTCTATCATTCGAATCGCGAGGACAGTTCTTCATGTAACCAATTTACAGGCTTCCCGTGAGTTTTACGTCAATGGTTTAGGCATGATTGAAACAGAAAGTGATGACCAGCATATTTACTTAAGAGGTCTCGAAGAACATGCTCATCATAGTCTTTTATTAAAACAAGCAGAAAAAGCAATGGTGGAAGTACTCAGTTACAAGGTGGCGAAAGAACAAGATCTTGACGAAATCGAAAAGCTCTTTACATCCAAAGGATTGAAAACAAAATGGCTACCTTCCGGAACGCAGCATGCGATCGGAAGAACACTTCGTGTGCATGATAACTCTGGAATTCCATTGGAGTTTTTTGCGGAAATGAAGACAACCGATCGCATGCTCCAACGCTATGACTTATACCGCGGAGCGAAAATTCAGCGGATTGACCACGTTAATTGCGCAGTGCCTGACGTTCAAAGAGCTTATGATTTCTACGTTGACCACTTAGGCTTCTCCTGTTCAGAATATACGGAAACTGAAAATGGCGACTTGTGGGCTGCGTGGCTTTACCGCAAGCCAACCGTTCATGACCATGCATTCATGAGTGGTCCAGGACCAAAACTTCATCATTTTGCATACTCTCTGACAGACCGAATCAGCATTCTTGATTGTTGTGACGTTCTTGCCAGTATGGGCTATGCACAATCCATTGAACGCGGTCCAGGACGTCATGGCTTATCAAATGCCTTCTTCCTATACTTGAGAGATCCGGATGGCCATCGTATTGAACTCTACACTGGTGATTACTTAACTACCGACCCAGACTTGAAACCGAAACGCTGGGATTTGAATGATCCACTTCGTCAGACATTTTGGGGACACGAAGCACCAGACCGCTGGTTCAATGAAACGAGTTCGTTTATTGATATTGAAACTGGTGAGGAAATCTCTTACAAAGAACCGGTTTTAGAACAAAGAAAACCAGAAATTATGGCTTGAGTGTATGTAATTGATTGATTGCTTATAAAGTAAGCGAACTCCTTTTTTTCAAGGATTTCGCTTTTTTCTTTTTTCCTGTTATACAATGGAAGCTGACGACTTTTGTTTTAATGAAACCAATGAAGATGAGATTCGTATATGTATTCATAGGTTTGTGAAAGGATGGATGAAAAAGTGAATACGTCACTTGAATACCGTTTATATGACCGTACAAGTTCATATAAACCTTTATTTCACTATGAAGTGATAGATTTACATCAAGTTCTTGCGCGCAGAGAATGCGATTTTTATGTGAAAGAAGGTACAGTCTATAAGCAGACATCATCTGCTATAGAAGGCGAATGGCATGTAATTTATGTAGAAAAGCACAAAGAAGGCGAAAAGGACAAAGAAGAATTCAATCTTAACAATACGTTGAAATTGGAAATGCGTAGATTTAATGAAAGAGAAAACTATCCACTCCTGCAAACGCTGGAGTTCGAACACCACATCGACATTCTTTCCCGAATCGGTTCCGTTTACCACTATATAAATGGTCAAGAGTGGGAAAAAGATTCCGCGGAAATCGATGAAGATCGTCGTGTCTATGTTCTTTACCTAATGGAGACCGGATATAAAATGGAGGGACTCAATAAATGAATAAGACAAAAAAATTGATGGCAGGCGTAGCGACGTCGGTTATGGCCTTAGGGATGACCGGTTGTGGCCAAGATGAATACGAATCTAATTCCTCATTGCCACCAGAACCTACTGAGTACGATTGCGATGACTGGGAATGGGATGAAAACGAAGCAACCTACTATTGTGACGATAGCAGATCCTCACATTTTGGTGCATATTATCTTTTCGGCAACATGTTCAGTAACAAATCTGCGTTAAGAAAATCACCACATTATTCGACTAACTTCAATAACTATAAAAACACACAAAGCAGTACAAGTGGCTATAAATCAGGAATCGGCAGTGGCTCCAAAGGAGGATTTGGCGGGTGAGTGACCCACTATTTCATTTGAATAGACAAAAAATATATGAACAAGTTCCTTACTTTTTCCCGGACTTATACGAAGTAGAATATGCTTTATTGGATATTCGGAAACACTCACATGCTGAATTACAGGAAATCAGAACTGCGGCGGAACGAGTTGGGGCAATATTCAGAAAAGCGGTTCCTCTATTAAGGGAACTAGATGATAATACGCTCATACAACTTGGTTTTCCGAGTGAAGCTCTAGCATATTGTCGCTTGAAAACAATTCCCCAAGAAACCATTATTGGCCGTCTTGATTTTGTAGTTTCACATTCTGGAATCAAACTGATGGAATTCAATTCCGATACCCCGACGTTTATCAAGGAAGCTTTCCAGGCGAACGAGTATGTATGTAATTACTATGGAGTTGAAAATCCGAATCAAACATGCGTGGACTTGTTACGTAAAGAAATGAGGAAAGCTGTTGCCGCTTCCTGGAAGCATCTAGACCGTCCTGGTACGCCTAAGATCGTCTTCACTTCCCATGGTGACAATATAGAAGATCTATGGACGACACGTTTCTTACAGGAACACCTTGATTTGCCATCAGAATACGTCAGTCTGGACCAGCTTCAAGT
>NZ_JBFUJC010000270.1:0-4233 GCF_056401595.1 Paenisporosarcina sp. P4_E4_2
AGGGGAGAGGTTTAATGAGGAAAAGGAGAAACAAAAAAATTATTATTAGAATCATTGTTTCGTAAATCATTGCACTACATATTTAATAAAAAGACAGAGACTTGGAGGAAGAAAATGGGGAAAAAAGCAAACAACAAAAGTAAGGTTTTAAAAAGCTTAGCGGTATTTGCTCTATCATCTAGCTTTATTTTAGGTTCTATTGTACAAGTACCAACTACTGCGAAAGCGGTTAGTTATTCGAGTATAGAAAATTTACTTGCTAATTTAACACCAGAACAAAGAGCTGCACTTAACCAGATGACTACAAATGAATCAACAGGTCTTCAAATTTCTTCAGATACAGATTTAAATTCTACGAAACAGACTTCTGTCATTATAGAGTTTGTGAATAAGCCTGCCAGAGTCGCACAAATTCAAGCAAGTGTAGAGGGAAAACAATTATCTGCGGAAGATGCATCAAATTTAGTTGATAAAGATCATGCTACTTTCAAAACAGATGTCCAACAATTATTTTCAGAGGATAATAATAAAAAGGTAGAATTTAAAATTGATCGTTCCTTTAAAAATGCATTTAATGGTGTTTCAATTAGTCTCCCAGCAAATCAAATTCAAAACCTATTAAAATCAAAAGTAGTAAAATCAGTTTGGAGCAACGAAACATTTACAATAGACCCACCTGCCGCTGATAGCGAACTATTAAAAGTGGATGAAGCAAATGTGCCGAATTATGCGCCTTATGATGGACTAGATCGTCTACATGCAGAAGGCTTTACTGGCAAAGGAATTAAAGTCGGGATACTTGATACAGGAATGGATTACAACCATCCTGACTTAAAGGATGCCTATAAAGGCGGATTTGATTTTGTCGATGATGATAATGATCCAATGGAAACAACTTATGCCGATTGGAAAAAATCAGGTAAACCAGAAATAGGTAGTGGTCGTGCCTACTATACTGAACATGGTACACATGTTGCGGGTATTATTGGCGGCCGAGGTTTAGCTGATAGTGAATATAAAACATTAGGTGCAGCACCAGAAGCTGATCTTTATGCTTATCGTGTACTTGGTGCATATGGGTCAGGTACAACTGATGACATTTTGGCCGGAATCGATCGTGCTGTGAAGGACGGTATGGATGTTATTAATATGTCTTTAGGCAATTCTTTAAATGATCCCCTTTACGCGACTTCCATTGCTGTAAACAATGCCGTTTTAAGTGGGGTAACGACCGTTGTGGCAGCGGGGAATAGTGGAGATAAAATGTATACACTAGGTTCACCTGGAGCTGCGGCATTGGCCCTAACGGTTGGTGCATCTACTGTTGCACTTGATATCTATCAATTTGCTGGTGTACAGAATGGGGTCAATTATTCATTAAGACAGCTAGCAAGAAACTATAAAGATGATTTAACGCAATTAAAAGGAAAAACCTATCAACTTGTTGATGTTGGACTAGGTAGACCTGCTGATTTTAATGGGAAGATTTTAGAGGGTAATATCGCGCTCATTAAGCGGGGCTCGATTGCCTTAATAGATAAAATTAAAAATGCAAAAGCAAAAGGTGCCATTGGGGTACTTATGTATAATGATGAAATAAATAGTGCAGAAGGTTCCATCCAGACATTTTTAGGTGAATCAGTGGATGCAGTTCCTACATTCTCTGTCACAAATACGGAAGGCAAAGCTATCTTAGCTGCCATAAATGCGGGTAAAACAGATCTTACTTTTGGTAACTATACGAAAGTAAAAACGCCTGGAGATGAATTAGCCGCTTTCAGTTCAAGAGGTCCATCACGTGTCAATTATGATATTAAACCAGAGGTAGTAGCACCTGGCGCCGCCATTCTTTCCACTGTTCCATTTTATATAAATGATAAAACAGTCGATGGGACTAAACCAGAGGACTATAAATATGGCTACTCCCGTTTATCTGGTACGTCGATGGCAACGCCTTATGTGGCAGGTGTATCCGCGTTACTATTACAAGCGAACGACAATCTTGAACCAGCAGATATTAAATCTATTTTAATGAATACAGCTGATCCGTTATCAAAAGATTATAGTGTATTTGAAGTCGGTAGTGGTCAAGTGGATGCCTATGAAGCCGTTCACTCAAATGTTGAGATTCAAGTAGATGATCGAACAGCTACTCTTAATAAAAATGAGAAAACAATAAGAGAATTAACTGGTGGATTTAGCTTTGGATCGATTGGGTATGATGACCAGGATATTTCAGAAGTTAGAAATTTTAAGTTAAATAATCGAAGTGAAAAAGCTAAAACATTTAATGTAAATGTGAAATTCCAAACTGGAATAAGAGACTCAAAGAATGCTGCTTTAAATAATGTCACATTAGATGGGCCAACTTCAGTCAATATAGAAGGAAATAGCCAGAGAGTCATCAAATTTAATCTGTCTATTCCAAAAACAGCTGAAAAAGGAACGTATGAGGGATATATCGTATTGACAAATAATGAAGATCCAACGGAAAACTACCAAATTCCATTTGGTGGACGAGTAGTAAACGAAGGAATTGATACATTTTCTATTGTTAATCCTATGTACTCGGGTGATACAGCTTGGCCAGAAAATGCCATTCCTTACCTTGGATTTAGGTTCCAATTAAAGTCACATTTGAGGACTTTAGACGTAGTAATACAAGATGCCAAAACGGGTGAAGATCTTGGATTAGTTGGATCTTACAATGCTCTATTATTGAATGAAAACCAACTATTGACTAATTCTAGTGGATTCGCTGGGGCATACTATCCGTATACAGGTGATAAGAAAAATCCGATTAGCGATCAATTTGTCATTGCCAAAACAGGTCAATACAAATTAAAAATGATTGGTACAAATAATCAAGGGAAAACATTTACTAAAGAAGCCGCTTTCATCTATGAGGTTGGAGCGCCAACGATGACCTCCACCTTTGATTCGTTAGATCAAAAAGTGATTGAATATAATTTAAGTCAGCTTGATTCAAATGGACAATTTTTATATGACTTTAATATCAATGTAAATGATCCTGAAGCGGAAGAGGCAAAGCGCTTAGGTATTCCTGTTGATCAATCAAACAATTCAGTTGTTTCCTTTTACAATGGACCATGGCCATATGATCCAATCTACACTGATAAAAATGGAAATTACAAGGATCAAATCCTTGTCAAACAGCAAGCTGCACCTTTAAAAGTTCAGTTCTATGGAATGGATGCTGCGAGAAACTTTAGTGCAGATGCTACGGCAATGCTACGGGTAGCATTTGTTACTGATACTAGACCCTATTATTATTTAAAAGCAAACAAACAATCGATTTCGACTGGAGATACGGTCAATTATTCGATACGTTCGAATAATATTAAAAACTTAAAAACTGCAAAGATGACGATTCCAGTCATGAAAGACTATGGAGACTTAGGCACCATTAAAAATGTCGTTGTAAATGATGCAGTGAAGCAATTTGGTAATTCAGAAGTAACTGTAACAACCACATCAGATACGTTAAATACGTACTATACGATTACATTTAACTACTTAGGAACTAAGGCTTTACCAGAAGATATGCAGTTGGTAAATTTCGACTTACAAACATCTAACATTTATTCGAAAGGTTCGCCTATAAACTGGTTTGAAAATGAGATGAAAGGAACGACCATAGATCAATCCAATGTCCAAACTAATAATGTTTATACTTATATTGAGACTTTTAAACTGAAACCAACCTACTCAAGGTTATGGGGTTCATTACAATTTGAGGGCATGCTGGATCCTTTAACAGGCGGGCGGAACAACGCATTAGACCACAGAACCATTGGCGCAAATGTTACAGTTACGTCTTATGATGGAAAAACAGTTGTTGACGCTCCTCTTACAAACAAATCTGGTAGTTACGTTGCTGGTGGAATGAAAGCTGATAAAAATCCTTATACAGTGACTCTTGATGTACCCGGCCATTTTACGATTTCTAAGTCTCTAGTGTTATCGTATGACGTTCGAGGTGAAATAATTGGAAGGGACATGAGTTATTTATTATCTCCAGCTAAAGCAGGAGATGTCAATAAAGATAATGTCATTGATGTATTAGATGCAATCGAGCTTCAAAAAAATTGGGGTAAAAATACATCAGGGTCCGACTTGAACTTCGACGGCACAGTTGATAAAAAGGATATGGACTATGTAATTAAAAACTATAGATTACAAAATGACTCTGTTCCAAATGCACCTAAAGCG
>NZ_JBFUJC010000271.1:0-4231 GCF_056401595.1 Paenisporosarcina sp. P4_E4_2
CATCTGGACCTGTTGAGCCTGCAGGATAAGAATATAAAGGCAACAGATCCTCCTGAAATGCTTCCAATAACGGTTGGATCCACTTCCATGATAATTCGACTTCTTTCCAATGGGAGAAGAAGGTTGCATTACCGAGCATTGCATCAAATAGAAGAAGTTCATATGCTTCCGGCTGACTTTCCGAATTGGTCGAGAAGTTAATCCATGCAGGTTCAAAACGATTACTAGAAGGATCTTTCATGTTCACCCGTAAAGAAATACTTTCGTTTGGACTAATCTCGAGGATTAATAAATTCGGAGTGATTCCTTGTAGCAAATCTGAATCTTTCATCTTGTTCTTAAACTCAATGACAATCCGTGTAGACTTCTCATTCATTCTTTTCCCAGTGCGTATATAAAAAGGTATTCCACTCCAAGATGGATTATCAATATATAAGCGAGCCGCGAAATAAGTATCATTTTTTGAGGAACCATCAACACCAGGCTCTTCTTTATAGCCATAAACTGGAGTACCTTGAATCTCTCCAAATTCGTACTGACCGCGGACAACATCCTGGTATGCATGTTCTTTCAGGATTGGTCGAAGAGATTCAATAATTTCCATCTTTTTCACTCGAATTTCTTCTGCCGTTATTTTCTCTGGAAGGTGAATGGCTGTCATCATAACTAACTGAAGAAGATGGTTCTGAACCATATCACGAATGGCTCCTGCTCGATCGTAATAATCAGCCCGAGTTTCAACCCCAACAGTTTCACTTGCTGTAATTTGGACATTCGAAATTTGTTTACGATCTAGTAATGATTTCAGTGCTGGATTGGCCAAAACTAAGGTTTCAAGATTTTGGACCATTGGTTTTCCTAGATAGTGATCAATTCTGTAGATTTCATCTTCGCTGAAAGTCTTGCTCAAGTTTTTATTTAATTGTCTTGCCGTCTCTAAATCACTTCCAAATGGTTTTTCCACTATGAGACGCTTCCATCCATTGTTTTGGCATATTCCACTTGAATTAAGAGTTGACGTAATAACATCAACCAGACTTGGGGCAACAGACAAATAGAATAGTCGGTTTTGTGGAATACCTAACTCATTTTCTCTGTTTTCAATGAGCTCGTTCAAATGTTGATAGGAATCTTTGTCTGTCGCATCAAATGAACAGTACCGAAATTTGGTTAAAAAATCTTGCAAACCAGATGGTTGTGTAGCTCTTCTAGAATAAGCTTGAAGCGCTTTTTCCACTTTGGACTGAAACTCTTCGTTTGAAAAATAGTTTCTGCCTAAAGCAACTATAGAAATGGTATCGGGTAATTTACCATCAAGGTGTAAATTATATAAAGCAGGAAATAATTTTCGTTGTGCTAAGTCTCCTGTTGCTCCAAATAAAACAAAGGTCATGTCTTGCATAAACCATTCTTCTTGGAAATCAAGTAAACGATCTTTCAGGTCAAATCCTTCTTCGAGATTATCGTTCCTCATATTCAATTACCTCCAACTTTTACAATCAGTATTTTGTTTAAACCATTACTGATAATCAGTTCTCAGTATACTAACTTCATCCGAATTATGTAAGTACGCACATTAAAAACAAATAGTGTATAAAAGTATACTTTAGTTTGCTCATAAAGGGAGGAATTAAGATACATAAGCGAAATTGAGTGAACAAAGAAACCTTCGAATTAACATCGTCCTCACTGCGTGGTCTTCCCAGTTCAGTTACGAATAACAACATCATTTAATAGATCCTATAGTAAAGCCATGTTTATAGAGAACAAAGCAGTTTCACTAGACAATTTCACAAATGACATGCGAGGATAGCTTTATAACTAGAAAATATATTGGATAGTGGAAAGGTTGATTATATATGAAAATGCATGATGTAACAGGTGCAATTTATGAAGGAATGACCGTGTACAAGAACAAACCGGAAAAACAACCAAAATTAAATACAATAACAAATGGATATGTGACTGARACACGGCTTGATTTCGACGTACATACAGGAACACATATCGATGCCCCACTACACATGGTCACTGATGGTGATACGTTTGAAACGATTCCATTAGACAATCTTGTAGGACAGTGTAAAGTATTCGATTTAACTGAAGTGGAAAATGGAGTTTCAAAAGCGGACTTAGAAGGGTTTGACATTCAAAAGGGCGATTTTGTTTTATTAAAAACGAAAAATTCATTTGAGGAAACATTTAATTTTGATTTTATTTTCCTCGCACAAGATGGTGCAGAATATCTTTCTGAGGTAGGTATTCGAGGGATTGGAATTGATGCACTTGGAATCGAAAGAAGCCAAGAAGGGCATCCAACGCATAAAACGTTATTTGCAAATAACATCATTATAATAGAAGGACTTCGCTTAAAGGAAATTGAGCAAGGACAATATTTTATGGTGGCAGCACCATTAAAATTAATGGGTACAGACGCTTCACCTGCAAGAGTGTTGCTATTTGAAGGGCTAAGCTAAACTTCTCTGTTTTTAACCATTTTGAAATTTATTATTAAGTCTAGATTCGATGTATGAATGTAGTAAAGATTATAAAAGGCTTTTCACCAGTTTACTGAACTAGTGGATGGCCTTTTCTTCCGTGGTGAAACTATATAAGGGAGTGAAGCATAGGGATATTTGAATTAAAGTTAATTTTTTGTGCTATCATAAGGGTGAAATAGAATGCGTGTAGCCGTATAAACAGGCAATGTGACAGGAGGTTTATTGATGGATAATAATGATATTTTAATCAGACTAAGATATGCTCTGGACATAAAAAATAAAGATATGGTTGAGATATTTAAACTGGGTGGCATGGAATTTACAAAAGAAGAAGTGTTGCTGATTCTCACAAAATCTAAAGACGATTATTATGATGAAATTGATTATGATGATGACGAGAATGAAGAAAATATTAAATGTGATAATGTGATGATGGAGTCATTTTTAAATGGATTTGTTACGTTTAAAAGAGGAAAACAAGAGCCGAAACCGGGGCAACCTGAAAGACCTGCAATAACCAATGAAAGAGTGAATAACCTTCTTCTGAAGAAGTTGAAAATCGCACTTGAATTAACAAGTGAGGATATGCTCGACATATTAGAAAGCGCAGGCGTCACTGTAACAAAAGGCGAGTTAGGCGCTTTATTGAGAAAAGAAGGACACAAAAATTATAAAGAGTGCGGGGATAAATACGCCCGTAATTTCTTAAAAGGACTAGCTATTAAATATAGAGTGTAGGAATGGTAATAACCGAAAACGTTTATTTAGTGGATTCGAGGAAAAATCCACCTGAATATCAATCGTCTTTTTTGTTCTGCTCGGTTTCGACTTTATAAAATAGAATGATGTCTTAATAAATTAAATCAAATTGAAAAAATGGCTCTTGGACAATCCAAGGCCATTTTTTTGTGTTTTTTATTCAGGAATATCAGGAAGCTCACCTGATTTAGGAACAGTCAGTACGTGTTCTTCTACATAAGCCTTGAAGGAGCCAGAACCGAACTCCCGGCACATACCTGACTGTTTCACGCCGGCGGATATCGAAGCCGGGCAACACAAGTCGCATGCTCATGTTCGCCCCAGACGGATGACGTTTGGACATAGATGCTGTCATTCGCTTCGGCAATGACTTGCTCCTCGGAATCATACGGCAAGACCGGCACGACTGGACCGTACTGCTTCTCTACAACGACTGGATCCTTATAACCTGCTTCTAGAACGAGCATCGGCTGCATAAGTGTTTTATATCCTTTCAATAATCATAGAATCAACACAACTTACAGAAAACAGTAGCTGAAAATGCAATTTCAGCTGTTCTTGAACTATGATATAACGTTGTTGTTTATTTCTCATATTCGGATATTCATCATACACCGGAAAAATATCAAGCTGCTTTCATTGATTAACCAGGGTATGAAGAAAGGAATTTTTCGTGACTGATGGAAAAGATACTTTGATAATTTTTAATCGCATTAATTCTGTCTACTATGCTTGGATCTTCATCTAAATACATTTTCATTTGATGGATTTCTTCTTTATTTTTTTGATAATGATCGTTAATTTTATATTTCGCATTCTCGGTTAAAGTAATTATTTCTTCATTATTTTTATTAACAGGAATGAACACGTAGTATGTGTATTCTTCTCTAATTCCTAAATATTCGCCCGAAGAATCCTTAAAATATTTATATATCATTTTAAATCTCCTATTTTTTTGACATACATATAGT
>NZ_JBFUJC010000272.1:0-4214 GCF_056401595.1 Paenisporosarcina sp. P4_E4_2
GTGCATCACATAGTGGATAAAACAGCTAATGATTTCCATTAGTTTTAGCGAAGCGTACGCTCTATTTGGTAATAAAACAAGAAATTCAAGAATATGTATGTAAATTATATAAAAAATAATTTTTTCTACATTACGAAGTGGTGCAAACCGTTGATACATCAATATTTATAGAGGGAGGTTAGTTGAAGAGGATTTCTTGCAAACTGGAGGAGGTATATAAATGAATAAATTAATTAGATTCTTGGATAAGTACCTCATAGGCAGCGTAATGATTATTTGTGGAATATTACTTTTCATAATTACTCACGGTAAACCTTTTAAAGAAGTTGAAGACTCATTAGTTGTAGCCTATGCATTTGTTATTGGTGGAATTGTATATCTACTGTTTAAAGCGATTCAGAAACGGTAGTTCATATTAGTTTCTAGTTCTTCAACTAACGGGTGCTTTAGTTAAAAATCGTGGAGTTGCTTTTAAGCCGTTCAGTTTTGAATCACTTTTCTTGAAATATAACCCTAAATAGACACCCAATTAGATAGTCAATTGGGTGTCTATTTTTTATTGATATATCAAGGTTTGTATTGATTTTACCTTTAAAATAATCATACTATTGACAGGTCAATTATTGCTATTACAATTGTGATTGTAAAGTGATTATTTAGGTATCTATTTGGTATGATAAAGAGGTGTGAAATTGCATTGACGAAAAACAACCGAATAAACTAAACAAGAAACCTGTAAACCGGGAAATGAATATTTATGATTGGAATAGAGAAAAAAACACAGAGTATTATCTCAATGTTTTTCTAGTTGTTCTACTTTTTAATAAACCAATTTTCTTCTCCGTTTATTCAACTAAAGAACCTGTTAGTGGAATAACAGCTTCAGCAAAATTTGAACTTATTTATTCCCATTTTTATCCTTCATTTTATCTCTTCCTTTTCATTGTACCTCGTTGCTTCTGACTTTAACTATACGTTGCACAATAAATCCAACTATTAAGCCGATAGCAAAAGGAAGTATTGCAATATTTGCATCAAAAATCAACCCATTTTCTAACGGCTCATTTAGAACAAATGAAAACCTAAGAAGAGATAAATTAAATATATTTCCAATCCAATATAATAGAGCCATTGTCCCAACTGATGATAATAACGGAAACAATATAATTCTCACAAAAGACCTTCTTTCAATACTTGTTATTGAACAAACCTGCCTCGTTAGTGAAACAAAAATAACAATTCCTTTTATTTATTATACCAACAATATCCATTTTTACCTCTAAAAAGATAAAATTTTCTATCAATTATAAAAGCACCTCGAAATGAGGTGCTAATTTGAGTTATATTTGGCTGTTTATTTTGATAATAAAACAGGGTTGATTTAACCGCTTATTTAGGAAGAAGTGATCCAAAACCGAACGGCTTAAGTTGCTTTGGCAGCTCTTTTTTCTTATTGAAATAACGGGGCAGGTTAGTTGAACAAGGAAATGTTGAAATAGGACCTAAAATTCTTGGGGAAAAGGAAGTAAGCGTAATACGATTCGATAATTTAGGTTTTTATACAAAACCTTATAATTCTACATGGGAGGTTTGCCCTCACCATAATGCTTACTGTCATCATAAAAGGAAGTGTGAGGCAAACTGGATTATTATATAAGTTGTTTGTTTTCTTCGGTTTGTATAAAAGCATCAGTTAGCAATTGAATATCTTCACGTATCTGAGACTTCAGTTTAGGACAGTCACACTTGAAATAATCATCAACTAATCTTGTTAGTTCGTAACTAAATAGATTCATAGGCACAATCTCCTTTTTATTATCTCCTTTTAAATAGTCCCTAAATCCTATTATGAGACATTCTCATATTAATTAAAAGGAATATTATATAGTCAAACTATTAGATAAGTTATGGAAACATCTATTGAGAGAGAGAAAGGATAGATTATTTTTATGACCATGTACAAAATTCGTAATAGAGATACACAACAGATTTTTTCGGTAACTAATGGCTGGATCAACGAATTCTAAATAGGTGGTATTTTAATAATCAGAAGACGGCACAGCTGTTGCAATAGGTTTATTCGGAAAAATAAATTCGTTTCTTCAATATGAAGAAACGTTCTTTTTTTACTAACGGATGCTTTACTTCAATAAGGGTTAAAACCCTTTTCTTATTCAACTAACGTGGCAGTTTAGTTTAACAAGGGTTGAAACGAAAGTTTGTTGATTTAAATCGGAACTTATATACATTTAATCTGTATAAAAGCAAAAGGTATCCTGACTGAAACGAGGTGGTTAATATGAATAAAAATAAAACAATAGTAATTTGTGCGTCAATTGTACTGATAATTTTACTTGTACTTACTTTTTTTGAATTCATCTTTTTGAGATTACTCGGATTACAATATAATTCAATTGGTACTTTAGTATTTTTCTTTATTATGTACGTATTCCTTGAAATACCTCTCTCCTTTATTAAAGATGGAATACCAAAAGCTTTAAAATCTGTTGGTATGATTCAATCAAGTAAGGGGTGGTTGTCATTTATTTTAGATACAGGGCTGACTTTTTCATTAATTAAATTACTCGATATCTTTATGGTGAATATTTCGATTACTTGGCAAGGTCCACTAATATTTGCATTGATTACAGGACTTATCAGTTCGAAATTAAAAAAGAATGAAAAAGAGCCTCAGATGATTAATAGCGAAGAATTTAAGGAATTAGAAAGAAAGTTTAATTCTAATAGCTAATCAATATAATGGTGTGATTGTTTAAAAAGGCAATCGCTTTTTGTGCTAACGGGGCAGGTTAGTTGAAGAAGGAAGAAAAGGGAGATGAACAGAAATGAAAATAGATTGGCAAAGCTTAAAGTTGGTACAGGGTTGTTTATTGACTGGTATTTATGCAAATCAACTTAATGTATACCAATACAATAAATTCTTAGTTATTAATTCTGTCCTACTTATTTTAAAGATAAAAAACCCACATTCCCTTGAATTCTGGTATTGGAAAATAGATTGGTTCGAAGACGAAATAGGAGATGACTTTCTCATTATTGAAGAACAGGAAACACCAGAACCAATTGAATATAGGTATGAGCCAGAAATTGCCCCCAATCAACATCTACTAATGAGTTCTAGTTTTTCTGTCGAACAAAACAAAATTAAGAAAGTTAGTGGATACGGATTTAAAGATGAGAAAAGTGAAATCTTAACTTCTATTGTTTTTGAATTAGAGGAATCATTCATTTCTATAACAACCGGAGCTGTTATAACAACAAAAATTACAGAAAAGGAGCCTGATGATTTAGGAGACTTAATTTTCCCTTGTGACTGACAATGCATTTATATAATTCAACTCGGAGCAGTTAATCCAAGAAGGATTAATTCTACTTTTTGTTGAACTTATTGATCTAAAGGGTGCTTTAGTTGAAGATCCTCGTGCTGCTTAGGCAGCTTTTTCTTATTGAACAAACGAGGCAGGTAAGTTCAATAAGAGGATTAATTTACCAAATTAATAAGAAGCATTTTTGAACTAATGGTACTACCAACGTATCGCAGGATATTTTAGGAAAAGAACATTTGATTGTTGAAATCATTGACTCAGATGAAGTAGGTGGGCTAAAGGTCTATTTATCAAAAAGTTATATATTGGAATTATTCCCAGACACTTCAGAAGAGGATGATGAGTTCTGGAGACTTTTTAATCGTAGGAGCGATAACCCCCACTTTATCTCTATATAAAAAATCATCCATTTCTTGTAGGCAAACTTTACCAATTCAATTATTGTAATTCTATTTCCATTAAACTATAATGAAAGCGATTTAATAATTGAATAGTTATATATTTTGGTTCTTTACTTGCGGGTAAAGATTAAAAAGGAACCAGGTTAAAATCCTGGACGGTCCGGCCACTGTAATTGAGGGAGTGACTTCCATGAGCCACTAGTTGAAAAACTGGGAAGGCGGAAGAAACGTACCAACCTCATAAGTCAGGAGACTTGCCTAAATATAGATGTAGAATACCTTCCGGGAAAAGGTTGCATTGTGGATCATTGAATTTCTTTTTGAATTTGTGAGAATACAAAGGCTCTTACCTTTCTTCCGGGGGTAAGCGCTTTTTTTGTTTGATTTCGAAAAGGGGAGGATTTCACGGAACCGCAACAACACGTTAATCAAAAATTCTATGAGAAATGGAGAATCATCACTTGAC